>CAYPTS010000070.1:0-10791 GCA_964413825.1 uncultured bacterium | reverse complement strand
ACGTCAACTCTTTCCTTTCCCCTCACTACCAAGGATTCTTATGTCGGAATCTCAGAATTTACGTTTTTTTCTTGTGTTTTCAAAATAATTGTGATATATTATACATCATCTTTCTTTTTTATCAAGGGATTTACCGGACGCAAAAAAATTTGACATAAAAAATAGACCGTATATAATACAGGCAATTTGGTTAAAAACAAAACCTCACTGCACTTGTCATTGCGAGGCGAAGCCGAAGCAATCCGACACAAGACACCGGCTGGGGTAAAAACAGCAAATCGTAACCCCTCACCATGTAAGAGATACATGGAATAGTTCGGGGTAAAAGGAGAGAAAAATGGCAGAAGATATTCTTCAAGGAATAAAGGAAAGTGTAATTGCGGGAAGCGCGCCGAAGGTGAAGGAGCTTGTTGACCAGGCGATAAAAGAAAACCTGGGCGTCGAGAAAATTCTCAACGAAGGGCTTATCGCAGGCATGATGGTAGTAGGAACAAAATTTAAAAACAACGAATTTTACGTCCCCGAGGTTTTGATTGCCGCAAGGGCAATGCATGCGGGAATGGACGTTATGGAACCCCACATCGCCGCGGCGGGCATCAAGCCGGTAGCGAAAGTAGCCATCGGAACGGTAAAGGGCGACCTGCACGACATCGGAAAAAACCTGGTGGTAATGATGTGGAAAGGCGCAGGGTTTGCAGTGGATGACCTGGGCATAGACGTTCCGCCGGAAAAATTCGTTGAAGCCGCGAAAAACGGAGCCGCCGCAATAGGACTTTCGGCGCTTCTGACGACAACAATGGTTTCAATGAAAGACGTTATCGAAGCGCTTAAAACAGCCGGTGTAAGGGAACAGGTCAAGATTATCATCGGCGGAGCCCCCGTCACGCAGAGTTATGCAGACGAGATAGGAGCGGACGCTTACGCCGCGGATGCCGCAACCGCGGTTGACAAGGTTAAAGAGGCGTTAAAGGTATAATCTTTGCCACGAAGCAGTATGATAACCGTTTTGTCCGTTATTACAGGCGCATATATATTCGGAAGCATCCCGTGGGGATACGTGCTGTGCCGGGCAGTTAAAAAGATAGACATAAGGAAGCACGGCAGCGGCAATATCGGTGCGACCAACGTATACAGGACGGCAGGCCCTGTATTGGGAATATCCGTTCTTATACTTGATATTCTTAAGGGACTTCTTCCGGTTCTGGCGGCAAAGGTTTTCTTCACAAACCCTGCTTATCTTATAGCGACCGGCATAGCCTCGATTATCGGACATAACTTTTCATTGTTTTTGCGGGGCAGAGGGGGAAAGGGAGTCTCAACAAGTTTTGGAGTCATCATAGGCCTGTTCCCCCTCCCTGCATTAATAGCTCTGTTAATCTGGACGGCAGTCACTGCAACTACCCGGTTTGTTTCAGCAGGTTCAATCACTGCTTCATTGTCCATGCCGTTTTTCATACACGCCTTTCATAAAAACCCGGTTTTCACTGCCGCGGGCGTCATTGTTTCCATAATGATAGTTTATACGCACCGTTCCAACATAAAACGCCTTCTGAAAAACAAGGAAAACAAAATCAGACTTCCATGGGAAAAAAAACAGGCATCTTAGGAGCCGGAGGATGGGGTATAACGCTTGCCCGGATTCTTGACGGCAATGGAAACAAGGTAACGCTCTGGGAGCCCATCGCCGAAAACTGCGAGTCCCTCAAAAAGCACAGGGAAAATACCGACTATTTTCCGGGTTTCGCTATCCCTGAATCCGTGACAATAACCGGTTCGATTGAAGAAACACTCTCAAAATCAGACGTCCTGATTCTGGTTGTACGCTCAACGTATTTCAGGCAAACCGTCAAAAAACTCAAAAGATTCTACGGGGGACAGCCGGTTATCATCGGAACAAAGGGAATAGAAATATCAACAGGAAAGAGAATGTCGGAAATTCTCAGGGATGAGACAGCGTCAAACGTACCGTTCGGCATACTTTCAGGACCTACGATAGCAAGGGAACTTGCCGCCGGTATGCCGTCGGCGGCCGTTGTAGCGGCGTCTTTTAAAAAAAACGGCGTATTTTTTCAAAACCTCTTGAATTGTGATACATTAAGGGTATATACGTCTGTAGATGCCGCTGGAGTCGAAACCGGAGGCGCTTTTAAAAACGTCATAGCAATCGGGGCGGGAATAATTGACGGGCTGGGACTTGGAATAAACACCAAAGCATCTTATCTTACGAGAGGACTGAACGAAATGATAAAAATCGGCTGCGCTCTCGGCGGCAGGGAAAAGACATTCCGGGGCCTATCGGGCATAGGAGACCTCATCACTACGTCTTTCAGCGGCCACAGCAGAAACAGGTCGTTCGGCGAAGGCATGGTAAAAACAGGAATGGAAAAATACCTGCAAAAGCACAAAATGGTAATAGAAGGCATACCCACGGCAAAGGCTTTCTACAAACTGGGTAAAAAAATGAACGTCGAACTCCCCATTACCGGCTCGCTGTACGACATAATATACAAAGGCGCCGCACCCGAAGGAGAAATAAAGAAGCTCATGCAGAGAAAAACAGGGACAGAATGAAAAACGGTGAAAAATTCCATTACATCGGCGAAGTAAGCAAAATTGTCGACGTACCCGAACATATCATCAGATTCTGGGAAAAGGAGTTTTCAGTCATCAGTCCGCTAAGAGACCAGAGGGGACACCGGATTTATACGCAGAAAGACATCGATGCAATTAACAATATTAAGTTTCTGGTTTATAATAAGGGATACAGGATAAAAGGCGCCAAGAAAAAACTGCGCGAGAAATCTCAAAAAAACAAAGGGGCGGCAGACAAAACGATTCTTATGAAAATCCTGAAGGAAGTAAGGGAAATAAAAAAATGTTTACGATAGGGGTTCTCGCATCGGGAAAAGGAAGCAATCTTAAAGCGATTGTCGACTACATCGGGAAAGAAAAACTGCCGGTGAAAACAAGCGTGGTATTGAGCGATATTCCTGACTGCGGAGCGCTGGAAATCGCCGAAAACGCGGGGATAGAACATATCTGCATACCGGAAAAGAAACACAAGACCTTTCTGTCCCCTGAAACGGAAAGCCAATACATAAAAGCCCTGAAAACCCGTAACGTCGACCTCGTCTGCCTTGCCGGCTTCATGAGAGTGCTGAAGGAAGACTTCATACAGGAGTTCCACGGAAAAATCATCAATATACATCCCTCGTTACTGCCGGCATTCCCCGGACTTGAATCATGGAAGCAGGCTCTCGATTACGGCGTGAAATTCACAGGATGCACCACGCACTTTGTCGAAGGCGGGATTGACAGCGGCCAGATAATACTGCAGGCAGTTGTGCCTGTCCTTAGAGACGACACCCACGAAACCCTGCACAAACGAATACAGGAGAAGGAACATTTTGTATACCCGCTGACCGTAAAACTTCTGGCAGAAGGAAAAATAAGCATATCGGGCAGGAAGGTATACATAAACACCTGAACTAAAATGAAACCTATTATAAGAAAAGCTGGAATGGCGGATGTGAACAACATAAGGAAACTTATAAACACTTTCGCGGACGAGGGCAAAATGCTTCCGGTTTCGCTGAATCAACTCTACGAAGGATTAAGAAACTTTTCCGTTATAGAACTGAACGGGAAAGTGATAGGATGCGGAGCGCTCAAGATAATGTGGGAAGACCTTGGTGAAATCAGGTCGCTTGCCGTTTTAAAAAAACACCAGAAAAAACAGTACGGAAACCTGCTTGTAAGCAAGCTTCTCGAAGAAGCGAAAGAGATGGAACTGAAAAAGATTTTCGTACTGACGTACGTTCCGGTCTTTTTTGAAAAGTTCGGCTTCCAGAAAATCATCAAGTCGAAACTCCCCCATAAGGTATGGAGCGACTGCATCAACTGCCCGAAATTTCCGAGGTGCGATGAAACGGCACTGATAAAAAAACTGTAAAATGAAAAAAAAACTGCTGGCAACCGCACTTCTTCTTGCGGCATTTTTAACGCCGGGATTTCTTGAAGCAAGAATTTCCATGGGAGAATCCATTCTTATCGAAGGCCCGCCCACCGAAGAAATATTCGCCATCGGAGACGAAATAACAATCACGGCAAAACTGCAAAACGAATTCATCGGCATCGGACGAAATATTTTCACCGCTACCGACGTCCACGGAGATTTCATCGGAATAGGGTTCAACGTCAATTTCGAGGGCAACGCCGGCGAGGATATCTATCTGATAGGCAACACCATAAGCGTGGAAGGCGACATATCCGGAAGCATGACCGCCTTCGGAAGAAACATACGCATCAGAACATCTACCGACGGCAACCTGAGAGCGAGCGCGGAAAGAATACGCATCTATGGAAACGTTAAGGGAAAAACCATCGTCTGGGGCAGCAACATCTTTATAGGGGGAGAGTTTAACGACATCGCCATATACGGAAACAAGATTTACTTCGCACCGGATATTCTTGTCCACGGAGACCTGACTTATAACACTCCCGAGGAAATGGACCTGACCGGACTTAACGTGGCAGGACTGATAAAATGGAACAGGCCTTTTACCGAACGGGCAAAGGACACCGCCCCGGTAAATCTGTTGAAACGCTTTTACACCTTCTTCTCCCTTTTATTCCCCATGCTTTTGATGCTCGGCATGTTTCCCAACCTGTTCAAACAGACCGCAGGGCTTTCCGGCAGGAAATTCATTCAATGTTTCGGAGCAGGCATGGTCTTCATCGTGCTCACATTAATCGCATTACCCGTAATTTTCATAACAATCGTGGGCGCGCCGCTCGGGCTTATTGCCGCATCAATGTTTTTCTCATCCATATACCTGTCCAGAACCTTCCCGGCCATATTTATAGGCAGGACAATACTGTTTAAAATGCAGGAAAGAACGTCTGTATGGCTTCTCGCCACACTCATAGGGATATTCCTGTTTACCATTTTATCAATTAATCCTACGGCAAAGATTCTCATAAACATAATATCGATTCCCGCAGGTTTCGGGGCTTTATTCATGGGCAGAACAAATCTAATTAAACGCTTGCGAAAAGAAAAGATACTGTAACCCATCCCCGCACGTCATTGCGAGCGGACGCGAAGCAATCTCATAAGATTGCCACGGCAAAAAACCCCGTAGAACGGGGCACGGCGCCTCGCAATGACAAAATGGAAGGGGTAAAGGAGATACAAATGAAGATAGTGCTTGCATATTCGGGAGGGCTTGACACTTCGGTCGCCATAAAGTGGTTAAAAGACAAATACAACGCGGAAATAGTCTGCTACACGTCAAACATAGGGCAGACGGACGACCCTGTTAAACTTAAGGCGAAAGCCCTGCGCACAGGCGCATCGGGATTTTATTTTGACGACCTCAGGAAAAAATTCATAAGCGATTACGTCGTCCCTTCTTTAAAAGCCGGCGCTGTCTATCAGGACAAATATCCGCTTGCCACCGCACTCTCCAGGCCTTTAATCGCCGAGGGGATGGTCAGGGTTGCAAAGAAGGAAAAAGCGCAGGCGATTGCGCACGGATGTACTGGAAAAGGCAACGACCAGGTCAGGTTTGAACTTACAACCAGATATCTTGCTCCGGAACTCAAGGTCATCGCGCCGGTCAGGGAATGGGAATTCAAGTCGCGAGAATCCGAGATTGAATATGCAAAAAAACACAGCATACCCGTGCCTGTAACCAAAACAAAGATTTACAGCATCGATTGGAACCTGTGGGGAATTTCAGTCGAGTGCGGCAAACTCGAAAACCCGTGGAACGAGCCGCCGGAAGATGCATACCAGATAACCGCATCATCCGCAAAATCTCCGGCAAAACCGGAGTACGTCACAATCGGATTTAAAAAAGGCGTACCGGTTTCCCTGAACGGAAAAGCCACTGATATGATGACAATCGTCGAAAAACTCACAAAAACGGGCGGCAAACACGGAGTCGGAAGAATCGACATGCTCGAAGACCGTCTTGTAGGAATCAAATCGAGAGAGATATACGAGGCGCCTGCGGCTGTCATCCTGCACGCCGCCCACGCAGAACTGGAAAAACTCGTATTTTCGAGAGACCTGTACGAATTCAAGAAAACCATATCGCAGAGATATTCGCAACTGGTTTATTTCGGACAGTGGTTTTCGCATGTAAAGGACTGTCTTGACTCTTTCGTCGAGACAAGCCAGAGATACGCCACGGGGGAAGTGAAGGTGAAACTGCACAGGGGAAACTGCACCGTTGTCGGCAGAAAATCTCCGTATTCCCTTTACAGCGAATGCCTCGCAACGTATACGGAAAAGGATATGTTCGACCATAAGGCGGCGAGCGGCTTCATGGAAATCTTCGGACTGCCGTCAAAACTTGAAGGACTAAGAAAGAGAAAATAAATTCAGGCGGTTATATTCAGTTTCTCAGGTTTTACTTCATTGACAAGTTCTCTGCCTTCGAGTAATCGTATAACTTCTTCCACGCAGAACCTGCCCATGTCCTGCAAGCCAGAATTTACAATACCCGCGACATGAGGCGCCAGCATTATGTTTTTCAATGTCCTTAGAGGGCTGTCCGCCGGAGGCGGTTCGGGGTTTGTAACGTCAAGACAGGCAAAAATCCTCTCTTTTTTCAGTTCTTCAACCAGCGCACCCTCGTCAAGAATGGCTCCCCTCGAGGCATTGACAAAAACCGCCCCGTCTTTCATCTTCATAAAAAATTTCTTATCCAGCATTCCTTCAGTGGACTTCAGCAAGGGCGCGCACAAGGCAACAACCTCGCATTTCTCGGCAATTTCATAAAGGCCGTCCGCCTTTATGCCGCCGTAATTTTTTATATCTTCCGCTTTCCAGTAAGGGTCGTACACAAGAATATTGTCCGTAACGTTTTTCAAAAGAGAAACAAGATTTTTACCCACGTGCGACATGCTTATAACCCCTGTATTTACGGTACCGATTTCATTCGTACACTGTAAAAGTTCTTTATTCTCCCTCCATCCTCCGGTGTTCTTTATATGCTGGTTCCACCACGGTATCTTTTTTACTGCAACAAGCATAAGTCCGAATGTGGTTATGGCAACGTTCCGTCCCAGTACGTTTGCCGCGGAACTCACCCTTACGCCCCGCTTCATCAACTCTGCGTCCACAATCGACTTGACCGTCCCGGCAGCATGAAATATGAATTTAAGTTCGGGAGCAGATTCAAGAACGGATGCCTCCACCTTCGGCGACCCCCATGTAGTAACAATCACGGAAGCATCTCTGCAGAACTCGTTTACGGGCATTTGCCCGTCCCATACAACCACCTGCCATTTCCTGCCGAGTTCTTCAAAACAACTATCGCTGAAAATCTTATTGTTCTGATGCCCTTCGTGCTTCAAAAGAAAACATATTTTATCCTTGTCCATGCCGCATCTCCTTTAAATTTGGTGCAACCGCCCTCCCCCGCAATGTGAGATATCAGGCATTCCCGCCGCCTTCAGAAGTTCCGCCAATGGAACTGCTGTGTTTCAACGGCTGTGCAGGCTCCTGCTTTGCGGAATCGAGTTTTTTCGGACCTTCATCCGGTTTCAAATCTTCCTGCGGCTTCTCTGTCTGAGGCGCAGGTTCTTTCTTCACCGTCACCTCTTTTGAAAGTTCGCCTATTTCGCCGGCCAAATCAACCGGCTTGCCCTCGGTCTTCTTTTCCTCGGCACTCTCCCCTTCCGGTACAGCTTCTCCGGTATCCTTGGTATCCTTATCCGGCACCTGCGGCTCCGCAACCTGCTCCGGCTTTCCGGCTTCAGGCTGTTTTATTTCCTCCGCATCCAGAAAATTCATAACATCATCCACCTGTTTTTTAATCGTCAGCATATTCAAATCCGCGCCGAACCCTTTCTCAATAACCCTGTCGCAATCAAGAGATATTTGTTTAAGCGCTTCCATAACCTTTTGCTTATCCATTACCCCTCCCTTTCAATAAGAGCTCTGCAATCTTTACGGCAAAATTTTCCGATGCCTGATAGTCCCTGCCGGTTACGATATTCCCGTCTGCAACAACATCCCTGTCAATGTATTCCGCTTTGCCCCTTTTCAGCTCTGAAATTGCTTCGCCATCCGGGAAAACCGTCGCTTTCCTACCTTGCAAAACTCCTGCCTTCGCAAGCACCACCGGAGAGATGCATATTGCGGCAACCACCCCGCCCTTCACACAGGAATCCGACAACCCCTTATGCACGGCCTTATTATTTCCGAGATAGTTCAAAGCGCCGGGGCCGCCCACAACGACGACCGCGTCAAACCCCGTAAAATCCACTCCTGAAATCTCCGCATCCGGCATAACCTTTGCTCCGTATTTTCCTGTCGCCTCTTCCATTGAATCGCTCGCAACAACAACCTTGAAACCGTTATCCAGAAAAACCTTTCGAGGAACGGCAAACTCCTCGTCGCGGAATCCTTTCTGCGCAATCACCATCAAAATCTTCTTTTCCACTGCGGGAATCTTTGTATCTTCAACACTCATTTCTTCCCTCCCAGCATACTGCCGAGAATTCCCCTCACCACTTTGCGGCCTATCTCGCTTCCCACCGTCCTTACAGTCTGCTTTGCCATTGTCTCAACCATACCCTGCCGGCGCTTTGTACCCCACAGCAAATCGCCTATCATGCCTCGTTCGGCCGGTTTCTGCGCCTCTGCCTGCTTCGTGACCGGTTCGGGCTGTTTGTTTTCTATCGCGCGCCTGTTCAAAATTTCGTAAGCGGAATCCCTGTTCACCGGCGTATCATACTTGCCCAGTATGGGACTGCGAAGGCGCACTGCGTTCCGCTCTTCAGGCGTTATTGAACCTATCCTGCAGCGCGGAGGACATATCAAAGCGCGTTCAACCGGCATGGGTATGCCCTTCTCCTGCAGGGTTGAAACAAGCGCCTCCCCAACCGCAAGCTGGGATATAACCTGGGCAACGTCAACCCCGGGATTTTGAACGAACGTTTCGGCCGCAGTCTTTACGGCCTTTAAATCGCGCGGTGTATAAGCACGCAGTGCATGCTGTATCCGGTTGCCCAGCTGTCCCAGTATTTCATCCGGTACGTCATCCGGAAACTGAGAGCAGAAATATATGCCCACGCCCTTGGAACGTATGATTCTCACAACCTGTTCTACACGCTGGCGAAGCATGGCGGGCGCATCGTCAAAAAGAAGATGCGCTTCGTCAAAGAAAAAAACCTGCCGGGGCTTCTCAAGGTCTCCCACCTCCGGAAGATTTTCGAACAACTCCGATAACATCCATAGAAGAAAACTGGAATACAATTTCGGCTTAAGAATCAACTGGTCGGCGGCGAGAATATTGATAATGCCACGACCGCTGAGGTCGGTACGGAGCAGGTCGTTAATCTCCAGCGCCGGCTCTCCGAAAAACGACATGCCTCCTTCCCGTTCGAGAGTCAACAGGGCACGCTGAATAGCGGCAACCGACTGCGTACTGACAAGTCCATACTGCTTTGAAACCTCCGTCCGATTGTCGGATATAAATGTCAGCAGTGAACGCAGGTCATCCATATCCAGCAACAGAAGGCCCTGGTCGTCCGCAAGTTTGAAAACTATCTCAAGCATTCCGACCTGCGTATCGTTAAGTTCCAGCATCCTCCCGAGAAGAACCGGCCCAATCTCGCTGACCGTCGTTCGTACAGGATGCCCTGATTTTCCGTATATGTCCCAAAACATAACGGGGCTTCCCTCGTTGGTATAATTCTCAACGCCTGTTTGCGCAACGCGTTCCTGTATCTTTTCATTATTCACGCCCGGCATGGAAAGACCCGCAACGTCTCCTTTTACATCGGCTATGAATACCGGAACACCCAGACGGGAAAATCCTTCCGCAAGCACCATAAGAGAAACAGTCTTTCCGGTACCGGTGGCTCCGGCAATCAGCCCGTGCCGGTTGCCGTACTTTGCCAGAAGAGAAGCCTGCTGTTCTCCTTTTCCTATCAGTATCCTGTCCATTTCTATCCTCCGCGGAACGTTTGATTCCTGCCGGCGGTATGCACGTCAGTCAGGGCCGCAACAGTTCAAATCCCGTATCGTCGTCCTTTTCCCTGCGCCCGGCAGTTTTAACAAGTTCTATAAGTATAACCTCTCCTACCTGCCATATTTCAATGCCCGGCCGGATGCAACCGGTTATGCTTTTGTCCTCTCTGCCCATGGCGGCATGCATGTGCAGACTCGGCCTGCCTGAGCCGTCAGGAAATATGGTGCCGACCCCGAGTATCTCATGAACGCCGGCAATCTGCCGGATAATGGGGTCGACCGGCCTTTCATTCTCGTCTGAAGGCCCTGTCACGACCTTTCCTTCAGAACGCACGCCCCCGACAAGAATACACATTCCGGCAGTGATTTTGTTGTCCTTTGCAAATTTCTCAAGCGAATAAGGAAGTTTATCGCCATCCTCAAGCCGTATTACAAAAATGCGTCCGATTTCACCGGTTGAATATTTCATTTCGATAAAAGCGCATCCTGCCTACCACCAGCGCCACCATGGCTTCCGCCTATTCTTTATTCTGCCGTCGTTGTAAAGCTTGTCCTTTTTCTGTTGTTCCTTCTGCCACTCCAATGTATTGTTTAAATACTCCTGCTGAGCGGCCTGTTCGTCACCCTGAAACTCAGCCGGATTATAATTGGGATAATACGCCCCTCCGGTTGTCCTGCACCCTGCAAGCATTATGGAAAATAACAAAACGGCGGCGATTATCGGTTTGTTCACAAACGCATCTCCCTTTCCCCTGCACCCCTTTGCGGGTCGTCGAAACGTTCAATCATTGAAGAGCCCA
>CAYPTS010000069.1:0-10925 GCA_964413825.1 uncultured bacterium | reverse complement strand
TCAACTCTTTCTTTTCCCCTCAGTACCAAGGATTCTTATGTCGGAATCTCAGTTTATTTTCCTATGCAGAACTGCGAAAATATTTTCTCCATTACCTCTTCGGATACATCCCTGCCGGTCAGTTCGTCAATCTTTTTTATGCATGACTTCAAATTTTCGGAGATAAGTTCGATTCCGGTGTTTCTTTTCAGTTCTTCTGCGGTCAGGAGCAGGGTATCCTTTATCTGTCTTATTTTACCCTCCTGCCGGTCGTTAAGAAACATTTCGTCGCCCTTCATCTCTCCGCATCCTTCAATTATAAGTCCGTGTATTTTTTCTTCAAGGGCGTCTATGCCGCCGCCTGTTTTTGCGGATATTGAAACTATCTTTTCCTTCCCGTGTTTGTTTTTCAGCCGGTTTTTTTCTATCTTTTCCGGCAGGTCGTTTTTGTTTATTATTATGAGGTAGTTTTTACTGCCGGCGTGTTCCAAAAGTTGCCGGTCATATTCGTTCATCTTTCTGCTCCCGTCGAGCATTATAAGGTTTATTTCCGCTTTTTCCATCCATGCAAACGCTCTGTCCACCCCCATCTGTTCTATCCGTCCACGCACCTTTCTTATGCCCGCGGTATCTATTATGTTGACGGGGATGCCCTTGATGTTTATCGTCTCCTGTATCGAGTCTCTTGTGGTGCCGGGGATTTTCGCCACTATCGCCCTGTTTTCCTTCAGCAGGGAGTTCAGCAAACTTGATTTGCCCGCGTTTGCCCGCCCCGTTATGGCGGCGTTTATTCCCTGCCGTACAATTTTCCCTCTGCCTGCGCCGGAAAGGAGTTTCTCAATAAAAGAAATGAGGTGCCTTATTCTGTCTTGTATATCAAATGTGCAGGATTTTACGGTTTCCTCATCCGGGAAATTTATCTGCGCTTCGATTATTGAAAGGATTTCCAGAAGAGACGCTCTCATGCCGGAAATTTCATCCGAGAATTTTCCTTTCAGTTTTCCGACCGCCGCGTCAAGCGACATGCCTGTCTTGCTGTATATCACCTCAAGGATGCTTTCCGCCTGTGAGAGGTCTATTCTTCCGTTGATGAACGCTCTTTTCGTGAATTCCCCGGGCGCGGCATGTCTTGCGCCGTTTTTTACGCATACGGCCAGCACTTCCTTGAGAGGTATGATGCCTCCGTGGCATCCTATCTCGGCCATGTCTTCTCTCGTGTAACTGCGGGGTTTGCGCATGACGGTTACCAGAACCTCATCAACAGTTTTTTTATCGTCGATGACGTACCCGTAGTATACTCTGTGGGAAGGAATTTCTCTGAAAGGTATCTTTGTTTTTTTAGCCGGGCTGAATATCTTTTCAATTATTGCGTACGTTTCGGGTCCGCTGAGCCGCACAACGCCTATGCCGCTTATGCCCAGCGGCGTGGAGATTGCGCATATGGTATCATTTTGCATATCCCTATTGTAACATATATAATAATCTCTCATGGAAGAGAGAAAAAAGTATGAGGACGTAAAGTTGTTCTGCGGCATCCTTTACCGTGATGAATGCGTGTTCGAGTCCGCCGCGGAAAAACTTGTAAGCGGGTTCGGCAGTGAAATCGACCTTGCCGCGGGTCCGTTCGACTTTTCCTTTACTGATTATTACAGGGACGATATGGGTGAAAATCTCAAAAGGCGATTTCTATCTTTTGAAAAGCCCGTATCCGCTGAAAAATCCTATGCTTGGAAGATAATTACAAACGGGATTGAAAAGGAGTTTTATACAGGCGAGCGGTATCCGAGAAGGGTTAACCTTGACCCGGGGTACCTTAACCTTTCAAGAGTCACGCTTTTTTCCGCCAAGGATTTTTACCACAGGATTTACCTTGGAAAGGGCATTTTTGCGGAGGTGACGCTTTACTTTGAGAAAAACAGTTTTATGTTTCTGCCGTGGACGTACCCTGACTATAAGAGTGAACAATACCTTGATTTTTTCCGCAATATGAGAGATATTTATAAGGGACAGAGAAAGTGAAGAATGAAGACCCGACCCTCTGTAGGGAGAAAATATGAAAAAGGCTATTCTGATAATTATTGTATGTGCGGTTGCCGTTTTATCCGGATGGAGAATTTACGGCAAAATTGCAAAGTCGGTAAAACGTTCCGGCGGCCCGACTGCGCATGCAGCGGTGGCGGTTGAAGTGTCGGCGGTTGAAAAAAAGACCATACGCAGTATAAAAAAATTTACCGGTTCACTTGTTCCCTGTTCACAGTTTCTCGTTGCGCCCAAAGTTGCCGGGCGTCTTGAAAAACTTCTTGTTAATATGGGGGATACCGTCAAAAGAGGCCAGCTGGTTGCGCAACTGGACAGCCAGGAATACGTTCAGGAGGTTGAGCAGGCGCGCGCGGAACTGGATGTGGCCAAAGCAGGCGTGGCGGAGGCAGGCAGCGCACTGGAAACGGCAGGCAAAGAGTATGAAAGAATGAAAGTTCTCCGCGAAAAGAAGATAGTCTCCGAATCCGAACTGGATGCGGCGGAGGCGGCGTACAAAACCGGCGATGCCAGGTACAACGTTGCGCTTGCGCAGGTACATCAGAAAGAAGCCGCCCTGAAAGCGGCCGAGGTGCGCCTTTCGTTTACCCAGATAACGGTATCGTGGGAAGGTGGAAACGACAGAAGGATTGTCGGAGAACGGTACGTTGACGAAGGAGAGATGCTTCGCGCCAACGACCCCATAGTCTCGATGCTGGAAATGGATTCTCTCAAGGCGTTGATACACTTGACGCAAGAGGATTATTCAAAAGTCATGCCGGGACAGTCCATTGTTTTTACCACATCCGCTTATGACGGAAGGGAATTTACCGGCAGGGTTGTGCGTAAATCGCCCGCGTTGCGGGATGAGTCCCGGACCGCAGGCGTGGAAGTTTCTGCCCCCAACCCTTCGCACCTGCTTAAGCCTGGTATGTTCATCACCGCCGAAGTTGAACTGGCGCGCCGCGAAAATGCAACTGTCGTGCCGGTTGCGGCTCTTACAAAGAGGGACGGAAGCCATGGCGTATTTCTTCTTGACGAAAAAGAAATGAAGGTTAGTTTTATCTCTGTGGAAACAGGCATTATCAATACAGAGTCGGCCGAGATTGTGCATCCTCCGCTTGAAGGGCGGGTTGTCACTCTCGGACAACACCTTGTTAACGACGGGTCCTCGGTGGTCCTGCCGGAAGAGAAAAAAGAAAACCCGGCAATCCCTCATAATTCAAGCGTATCAGGAAGAATTCGGGATGAAGGGAGCAGACCGTGAAGATATCGGAGTTCACCGTCAGCCGTCCGAAATTGACGATGATGGCTGTGTTTATCGTTGTTATCATAGGCGGCATATCCCTGCGCCGCCTTCCCATTGACATGATGCCGGATATTTCCTATCCGACATTAAATATATCCGCCGTTTATGAAAACGCCAGTCCGCAGGAGATAGAGGAACTTGTTACCCGCCCCATAGAGGAGGCGATGAGCGCGGTGCCGGGCGTGGAGGAGGTGTCCTCGGTTTCTTCCGAGGGAAGCAGCAGGGTGACGGTTTCTTTTTCGTGGGGAACTGACCTTGATACCGCGGCAAACGACGTGCGCGACCGTCTTGACAGGGTAATCCGCCAACTGCCTGAAGATATGGACAGACCTACGCTGTTCAAATTCGACCCGGCCAGTTTTCCGATTCTTATCCTCGGGGCATCAAGCAATCTGGACTCAATCCAGATGCGCAGGATAATAGATGAACAGGTCAAATACCGAATTGAGCGGGTGCCCGGCGTGGCATCTCTGGATATAAGAGGAGGCCTTGAGAGGGAAATACGGGTCAGCCTGCATCCTGAAAGGATAAAGGCGCTGGGAATTCCGCTGAATCAGATTATGTCTGCAATCAGGGAAAGCAATGTCACCCAGCCGGGCGGAAGCGTGGAACGCGGCACGTACGAAACCACTCTCCGCATCCCCGGGGAATATACCGGCATTGAACAAATCCGCGATACGGTAGTTGCTTCGTTCAGCGGCGTGCCGGTCAGGTTGGGGGATATTGCCTCGGTTGATGATACCTCGCAGAAGGTTACGCGCATTGTCCGCGTAAACGGGCGTCCCGGAGTACATCTTTCCGTTACCAAGCAGTCCGGAAAAAATACGGTTGAGGTTGCTCAAAACGTCCTGAAGGAGGTTGAAAAAATCAACAGGGATATCAGGCAGATAGAAATCATTCCCATTGTAGATTCTTCCGACTATATTCGGCGTTCGATAACATCGGTCGGTTCTTCTCTCCTTTACGGGGGGCTGTTTGCGGTTATAGTCCTGCTTTTTTTTCTAAGGAACATCGGCAGTACGGCAATTATCTCGGTTGCAATACCGATTTCAATAGTTGCCGCTTTCGCCCTGATGTATTTCTCCGGATTCACCCTCAATGTTATGACCATGGGCGGGCTTGCGCTGGGTATCGGAATGCTGGTGGACAATGCCATAGTCGTACTGGAAAACATCTACCGCCTGCGGGAAGGAGGAATGAGCGCCGGACAGTCTGCCGTCGACGGTTCTCACGAGGTCGGCGGCGCGGTGATAGCAAGTACTCTTACAACGGTTGTTGTTTTCCTGCCGCTTATCTTTATGCGGGGTATGTCGGGGGTTATGTTCAAACAGCTTGCCGTGGTGGTAAGTTTTGCACTTCTGTGCTCTCTTGTTGTTTCTCTCACCGTTGTCCCCATGCTGGCTTCAAAATATCTTCATCCGGTAAACCCTGAATATTTTGCCGGAGAAGGCTTTTACCACAGGTTGTTCCGGCTCAGCGCCGGTATGTTCACTGAACTGGAAAACGCCTATAAGAGCATGCTTCACATGGTTCTTCTGCACAGGGCAAAGGTATTCACTGGGACGGTGGTGCTTTTTATTGTAAGTCTTTTTCTGATACCTCTGATAGGTGTGGAACTTATGCCCCAGAGCGACGAGGGGGAGGTCCGCGTTGTCGGCGAGATGGATGTCGGGACAAAACTTTCGGTTGTTGACGAGAGATTCCGGGCTGTCGGGGCAATTGTCGCTCGCGAAACGCCTGAAGCGAAAAGCATGGTAGAAACCGTGGGCGGGGGGTTCGGTCCAATGTCGTCCGGAGCAAATTCCGGACAGATACGAATTTCTCTCAAGCCCCAGTCCGAGCGGACACGTTCCAGCGAACAGATAGCAGCCGACCTGCGCCGCAAACTTGCGGGTATACCGGGCATGACCATCCGCACCCGTGCCGGAACCGGAATGTTTACCAGCATGATGATGCGCGGCTCCTCCGGTACCGAAAGGATATCGGTTGAAATCAGGGGATACGACCTTGTTACTGCCGATGTGCTTGCACTGCGGGTGAAAAACGCGGTGGAGGCGGTAAGGGGCGTTACGGATGCGGATATAAGCCGTAAGACCGGAAGTCCCGAAGAACTTGTTATCGTGGACAGGCAGAAGGCCGCCGACCTTGGATTGAACGTATCCGGCGTGGCGCAGATGATTGAGGTTGCCATCGGCGGAAGGACGGCCAGTTATTATAGGGAAGGAGGGGACGAGCACCGTATATTTGTCCAGTTAAAGGATGCCGACCGGATGTCTCTGGAGGATATCCTGAATCTCAGACTTGTAAATTCCGCAGGAGAGCCTGTGACGCTGGGCAGTGTTGTCAGGATTCAGCAGGACAGCGGTCCTGTCAGCATAGAGAGAAAAGACCAGGAGCGTATAGTGAGCGTGTCTGCAAACATAAGCGAAGATAGGGACATGGGTTCGATTCTTTCAGATATCCGGAGCAGTCTTCGTTCGATACCCGTCCCCAGCGGGTTCACCATCAGTTTTGCGGGAGAATACGAGGAACAGCAGGAGACCTTCAGGGAACTGGCGGGCGTGTTTATCCTTGCTCTCCTGCTTGTTTATATGGTTATGGTATCGCTTTTCGAGTCTTTCCGCGACCCGTTCGTGGTCATGTTTTCCGTTCCTCCCGCGGTTATCGGCGTGATATGGATGTTGTTTCTTACGGGAACGACCTTCAACATGCAGTCATTAATAGGCAGTATCATGCTGGGCGGTATTGTGGTAAACAATGCCATTGTTCTGGTGCATTACATTAACATTCTCATCCGCCGCGACAAAATGCCCCTGCGGGAAGCTATTGAGGAGGCGGGGCGTTTGCGCCTGCGTCCCATTCTGATGACTTCGTTCACGACCATGCTTGCCCTTGTACCCATATCTCTGGGTTTGGGAGAAGGCGGGGAATTTCAGGCCCCGCTGGGCAGGGCGGTTATCGGCGGACTGCTTGTTTCCAGTATTATCACGCTTTTTATAGTGCCGGTGGTTTATTTTATCTTTGAAAGCCGCCTTGAAAAAAGGAAATAATTATGGAAAGGAAAAAATCCCTGCTGGATGTTCTCATATTATTTGCGATTGCCTGCACAATCTTTGCATTTAAAACTTCGTGTGTATTTCCCGAAGAGGTGAAACATGCCGGGTGCGCAGAAAATGCCTTGTCCGGAGAGAGAGTGCCGCTTGAAATAACGCTGGGTGATGCAATCCTCATGTCGCTTGAAAACAACCGCGCACTGCGCATCGAGCGCTTATCCCCGTCAATCCGGAAAACTTATGAACAGCAGGAACAAGCGGTTTTCGACCCTGAAGTTTCTGCCGGAATTTCCGCATCCCGCGAGCGGTCGACGGAAACCGGAGACATTACGGATGGAGATGCTGGGGTCAGCATGGGTATCGGCAGGTTTCTGCCGACAGGCACCGGAATTTCCGCTGGTATTTCTGCCGACAGGGACTGGTCCGACCTTTACAGCGACCGGCATGCCACCCGTGCCGGCCTCACGGTTACGCAGGCGCTTTTGCAAGGTGGAGGAATTGATTTTAACCTTGCCGGCATACGCCAGGCGAAACTTGATACGCTTTCCTCGGAGTATGA
The DNA here is from genome assembly GCA_964413825.1 of uncultured bacterium. Lineage (GTDB taxonomy): Bacteria > Ratteibacteria > UBA8468 > B48-G9 > JAFGKM01 > JAFGKM01. Next base: position 4,009 of record CAYPTS010000069.1, on the reverse strand, counting down.
ACTGCGGGGGTTTGCGGAAAACCTGGTTGCCGAGGTGGAGACGGCGTACTGGAACTACGCGCTTGCCGGACGCCGGATTGAAATCTACCGGCGGTCCCTCGAACTGGCAGAAAAACAGATTAAGGAGACGGAAGACAGGATAAGCGCAGGCACGCTGGCGGAGATAGAACTTGCCGCCGCACTTGCCGAAGCGGCTCTTAGGAAGGAAGCGTTGATAAACGCTGTGAGCGACATGGAATCCATGCGCCTGAAACTTCTCAATCTGATAAATCCGGGGCCGGGCGGAGCGTGGAATATGGCGGTAAAACTGAAAAACCTTCCGGCTGTTCCGGACGTTGAACTGGACGGTGTCGATGTACATTCCGCCGTAGCGCTGAAAATGAGGCCGGACATCAACCAGGCGCGGCTGAACGTTCAGCGGGGAGATTTGGATGTAGTCAAGACAAAAAACGGGCTTTTGCCCAGGATGGACTTTTTCATCAGCCTCGGGAAAACCGGGTATGCGGATTCTTTCGGCGGCTCGGTGGAGGATATCGGCGGGAAGAGTTACGACGTTTCCGCAGGCATATCCTTCCAGTGGCCGGTAGGAAACAGGGATGCGGAATCTCGCCACCGCCGTGCGGTCCTTTCCCGCAGGCAGGCGGATGAAGCCCTGGAAAATTTTTGCCAGTTAGCAGAACTCGACGTGCGTCTTGCCTTTATCCGCGTGAACCTTGCTTACCAGCAGATAACGGCTACTGCGGCCACGCTGAATCTTCAGGAAGAAAAGCTTCGCGCCGAGACTGAAAAATTCCGCGTCGGGCGTTCGACCGCCATGCTTGTCGCAACGGCTCAAAGAGACCTTCTCGCCGCGCAGATATCGGAAATACAGGCGGTTGTGTCGCATCTGAATTCTCTGGTTGACCTGTTCCGCCTCGAAGGCTCTCTTCTTGAAAGGCGAGGCCTCTCCACCGGTTCATTTCAATAATTTACGCAGGTTGTGTTATCATATTCGGCAAAATGAAAGAAAAAAATAATCTTGTGCACGGACCCGTACTGCAATCGCTGATTACGATATCCCTGCCCATTATAGGTGCTAATTTTTTGCATACGGCATACCAGTTGACCGATACCTTTTGGGTCGGCAGGCTCGGAGCGGCGGCAATAGCCGCGGTCTCCATCAGCTTTCCCGTGATTTTTCTTATCGTTTCACTCGGCGGAGGCCTGTCCATAGCAGGGACTATCCTTGTTGCCCAGTACAAGGGAAAAAATGACATAAAAGCCGTTAATCACATTACGGCCCAGACTTTTTTTGCCGTATTCGTGATTTCCGCAGTGCTTGCCTGTGTGGGATTTTTCGGCTCTCCCGGGATTATCAAACTGATGGGTGCGGAAAAAGAGGTCTTTACGGATGCGGTATCCTACATGAAGATTTCATTCGCCGGAACCATCTTCATGTTTGCCTTTATGGTTTTCCAGTCTCTTATGAGGGGAGTGGGGGACGTGAAAACTCCCATGTATATCATACTCGCAACGGTTCTCCTGAATCTTGTAATAGACCCGCTTTTTATAATGGGCTACGGTTTTGTGCCCGCTTTCGGCGTTTCGGGCGCCGCTATTGCCACTATCATCTGCCAGGGCATATCTGCGGTTACAGGCATATGGCTGATGGTGAAAAAAAAGCGGCAGATACAGCTTCATCTGAAAGGTTTCAGGCCGGACTTCCCTCTGATAAAGAAAATGTTCGTTCTTGGAATACCTGCTTCGATTGAACACTCGACCGTCGCTCTTGGTATGAACCTTCTGATATTTCTGGTTACAGGGTTCGGGACGACCGTGCTGGCGGCATACGGGATAGGACACAGGATATCAAGTTTTGTTGTTATCCCGACTATCGGGCTGTCCATGGCTACTTCTACCCTTGTAGGGCAGAATATGGGAGCCGGCAAGATAAAAAGGGCGGAAAGGATAGTCCGCGTTGCGGTATCTCTCGGGTTTGCCATTCTGACGCTGATGGGAATACTGATGTTCCTATTCGCCGGGCAGATTGCCGCAACCTTTATTCCCGGAGAGCCGGAAACCATGCGAATGAGTGCGCAGTTCATAAGGATAATGGCTTTGACCTTCGGGTTCATGGCCGTTCACCATGTAATAAACGGCGCTTTCATCGGTTCCGGCAATACCCACATTTCAATGATGCTTTCCATAATTTCTCTGTGGATGTTGAGATTTCCGCTGGCTTATATTCTGTCGCGTCATACCGGACTTAAAGAAGTCGGCATCTGGATAGCCTTTCCCCTGACCAATATTCTTACCGCTTTCATAACCGCGCTCTGGTTTTTGAGGGGGACATGGCAAAAACGAAGGATTACCGAGGAGATAAAACTCGTCACTGAAACCACCAGCGAAACCATCATCGAAGAAGGCCTCTCCCCGTAATTACGTGTTCGTTGAAACACGCAGTTTCCTGAACACGATTAATTCCTAAGGAAAAGTTCAATGACCGGGACGGTCACGCTGGGTTTTACCATGGGAAGCGTGAGCGCTATACCGTCTTTTGAGACGCCTGTCCGTTTCTGCTGGTCATGGTACCAGTTATCAGGCATTAGGTTGATTTCGCTCGCATCGTTTAAAAGTTGCGCATACTCAACGCGCTCTTTGTATATCTTGCCGTCAAGATAAAGGTGTTTGTAAGGCCATGCGAGAACATGGACATAGAGACGGTTGGTTTCCGGGTTATAGGTCAGTTTGCAGTTTTCAGGAACCGTGAACTTCGCCGGCGCCTGCGTGCATCCGTAGATTGAGCGGCTGTGGCGTTTCATCCATTCGCCCATGCCGTTGAGTCGGTCAATCGCTCTCTCGTCAAACTCGCCCCTGCCTGTAGGCCCCACGTTCAGCAGAAGGTTGCCGCCCTTGCTTACGCAGTCTATCAGCGTTCTTATGAGTTCGTCGGTGCTTCTCCATGTCATTTCATCTCTGGAGTATCCCCATGCGCCGCTGAATGTCTGGCATGCCTCCCATACCACCGGCTGGCCGTTCACCTTCACCCATTCTCTCGGCTGAAACTGTTCGGGGGTTTTTATATCCCATCCTTTATCCATGTCGAGTCGGTCGTTAAGTACTATGTCCGGCATCAATTTCCGGATTGTTTTATAAAGTTTCTCGCTTTGCCAGTCGTTTTTTCCCTTCCCCTTTCCTTCGTGGGGATAGGAAAAATCCAGGAACATAAGGTCAATCTTGCCGAATCCGGTAAGCAGTTCGGTTATCTGCTTGCGCAGGTATTCGGCGTATTTTGACTGGTCGCGTCCTTTGTTAAGTTTGTCCTTATCAGGGCTGTTCCTGTAAGGTCCCGTGTACGGGTCAACGGTAAAGTGGGGATGATGCCAGTCAATGAGCGAATGGTAGAGTCCCACGTGCAGTCCCTCTTTACGGAAGGCATCGACCATCGGTTTCAGAAGGTCTCTTTTTGCAGGAGTTTTTGTCGCCTTGTAGTCGGTCAGTTTCGAATTCCAAAGGCAGAATCCTTCGTGGTGCTTGGTGGTAATTGCAAAATATTTCATGCCTGCATTTTTTGCCGTTCTTGCCCACAGCGCAGGGTCGTACAGGTCAGGGTCGAAATGTTTGAAATACCTGCGTTCGTATTCTTCCACGGGGATTTCTTCGCGGGACATCGACCATTCGTGTCTTGCTCCGAGCGCGTAAAGCCCCCAGTGGATGAAGAGTCCGAACCTGCTGTTTACAAACCAGCTTGTGTCTCCCGCTGTCTTCCTTATGTTATTTTCCATGGCAATCTCCTGTTTGGAAATTTTCTGGGATTTGGCAATTCAGATTTTCTCTTTGCTTTTACTGCCTTTATTGTGGAGGATAAGGGATTGTGCTGGCTAAAAACGCCGCACGGTCTCTCCTTGCGAAACTAAGAGACTTCAGTCGGCTCGAACCCAAAAGGTTCTCATCCCTTTCCTCTGATGCTTATAATGGAGGATAAGGGATTGTGCTGGCTAAAAACGCCGCACGGTCTCTCCTTGCGAAA
>CAYPTS010000068.1:0-11056 GCA_964413825.1 uncultured bacterium | reverse complement strand
ACAAAAAACTTGACAAATTGTTAGACAATATGTAGAATTAATTGCATGGAAATAAAAGACCTGTTTCTTGCATTTGAAAAAAGAAGGAATTTCAATCAGCATGAAAAAGAAAAGATAGCGGGCAGGTGCATGGATTTTATAAGTTCCGGCAACGAAATTTTTCTGGGTGCGGGAACGACAGTCTCTTTTCTCGGTGAATATCTGGCGCAGTCCGAGAAACATTTCATGCTGAAGATATGGACCAACAATATGTTTGTTCTGAATCTTTGGCTGAAAAAATATGAAGGGTTCCTTCTTGAAAATTTTGTAGGCATTGTCTCGGGAGAAATTTCGAGGAGGAATTTAAGTGTTGTGGATATACATTTTGATTTTTCAAGGGTGGAAAAGATAATCATCGGCAGTCCGGGCATTTCCGCAAAGGGCTTGAGTTCCGACGACATACATACGGTCCAGCAGATGGAGCATGTTATAAAAAAAGCCGGCGAAGTAATCATACTTGCCGATAGTTCCAAAATAGGCAGGGAATGTACCTATCAAACCAGAAGTATGAGGATGGTGAAAATTGACATACGGAAGAAGAAAAAATATACCCTGATTACGGATGAAAGCAAAGGAGCAATTTATTTAAAGACAATTAAAAAACTGAAAGAAGCGGGAATGAATATTGTTCAGGTTTGAAGGAGAAGCCTATGGATGGAATATCGGTGCGCCTTGCTGAAACGGAAGACCTTGAAACAATTGCCGGACTTCTTTGCCAGTTGAGTCCGCCCAAAGCCGGAGAAACCCTGGATGCTGAAGCAGGCAGGAAGATTTTGCAGAGTATAATAAATAATCCGGATTATTGTCTCTGCGTTGCCGAAACCGTCGGGCAGGTCGTTGGGACTGCGCTCCTGCTGGTGCAGTTAAACCTGTCGCACGGCGGGAATCCTTACGCCCACGTGGAAAACGTTGTTACCGATATCAGTTTGCGCGGCAGGGGAATCGGACAGGCAATGATGAATTTCCTCGTTTCCGAAGCGCGCCGGAGAGATTGCTACAAGGTAATACTGTGCTGTGAAGCAAAAAACATTCTTTTCTATGAACACTGCGGTTTTAATTTGACGGGCGAGGTAGAAATGCGGTTCGATATGTGATAAATTCAGGATGAGAGTTTTTTGAAGAGTTTGTTTTTTTCAAGGGGGGAGATACGCATTTTCCTGACTATCTGCCTGAAAAATTCAATGCTGTTGTCATAGGTCTTTCTGTCGACAGGGTAGGGCGTTCCGTCTTTTCCTCCGTGGGCGAACGAATATCTCGCAGGGTCATTGTATGACGGCTCCGCCCCGTATATCACTTCGGATACAAGGCTTAAAGCGCGCACCGTTTTCGGTCCCACTCCTTTTATCGCCACGAGTTTTTCATAGTTTTCGGGTTTCCGCTGGTATACGGTCCACAGGATTTTTTCAAGGTATTTGTTATAGGAAAACGTTTCATTCATAACAGGATGCGTCTTGAACTCGGTATTCTTAAGTTCAAGGAAAATGGTCTCGTCTTCTCCGTGTTGCAGAGCCGCCATTTTGGATAGTCTGCCTGAGTGTTTTCTCAGTATCCTGATGTCGCTCATAAGTCCGGTGTACGATGTGTTTGCAAGTTCCGTGGACATCTCTCTTGTTTTTTCGCTCTCTTTTGCCGTGAGGTTCAGGCAGGATTTTCGTCCATGGCTGGATATTCCGGAATGTGGTTCACACACGATATCAACGGCTTTCCTTGAAAACCAGTGATATCGTCTTGCCATGCAGGTGTTTGTGTTCATTCCCTGCTGTACCACTGCCCACAAACCGTTCCTTGAGAAGAAAAACGAGTGGTGGTAAATATTATAGCCGTCCTGTACGAGCGAACTGTCAATTTTTGCCGCCATTTTTGAGTTGTAAACGAGGCTGTCGGCACTGGTGTCGCGCAGAGAAATTCTGTCTCCCCACCGGTATATTTCGTCCGGCGTTTTAAGGGATGTTTTCCCCTTCCCGCCGCATATGAAGATTCCCATCTCCTGCTCGCGGCCCCTTATGGATTCCTTGAGTGCGGCGGTTAATATGGTGGTCAGTCCGGATGCGTTCCAGTCAAAGGCAAGGACTGTACCAAGGGATTGGAACCAGACCGGGTCGGATATCCTTTCTATGAACTCGTCGGAACCGTACTCTTCCACGATGACTTCGACCATGCTTCTGCCCAGTTTTACCATGCGTTCGAAAAGCCATTTCGGACACTGTCCCGTATCAAGAGTGAAAGTTGCGACTCCCCTTCGTATCATCTATCCCCTTTGCCCCGTTTTGTATATATCACGTCTGTGACCAACGTCAATGATGTATATGTTCAATTTGCCCTTGCCTATTGTATAGATTATCCGGTAATCGGCTACTCGCAGGGAGTAATCTCCCTGCAGTTTCCCCTTGAGTTTCTTGCCAATAAGGGGATTTGTCTTCAGCGATTCAATGGCAGTGATGATTCTGGGGAATAAATTTCTGTCTCTTTTGCAGATATTCTCTAATTCCTTTGCCGCCGTGTGAGAGAATTCGATGCTATACATTATATTTCTCAATTCTTTCTTTCAGTTTCTCCAAGGGAATGGTTTTGCCCATGCGTATATCTTCCTTTGCCTTCTTAATCCTTTTGACTGCATTCCTGTCCGAGAGTATTTCAAGTGTTTCAAGAAGACCTTCGTAGTCGTCCACACTCAACATTACGGCCACAGGCCGTCCGTGTTTGGTAACCACGAATCTGTCAAGTTTGGTATCAATACTCTTTATCACATCGGGCAGTTCAGGGCGCAATTCCTTCAATTTTATAGTATTAAGCATGTTTGTACCTCCGTAAAAAAGTATACACTAAAAGGTACACTTTGTCAACCGGATTTAGCGTTTATGACGATGAGGGCGTGAAAGTCCTGGTACAGGGCGTAGTCTTTTTGCCCCAGACCCGTCTCAAAAAACTCCTGCAGATGCATGTATGAAAGGTTGTCCGTCAGCCCGAGCTGTTTTACAAGGCGCCTGGTATATTCGTCTATGACAAAAACCGGCTTTTCGAATGCGTAAAGCAGAATGTCGTCCGCAGTTTCGTCCCCGATGCCGTTTAAGGACAGGAGTTTTTCGCGCATTATCCCGCATGGAATTTCCACTGCCTTATCAATCCCGCCGCATTCATTGACAATAAATCCCGCAAGGGTTTTCAGGCGAGCGGCCTTGGTCTTATAAAATCCTGAAGGCCTTATGAACTGCTGAAATCCTTCGTCTTCCGCGGAAATTATATGTTTCAATCCGAGTAACCCGGCTTTCTTGAGATTGGCGACCGCCATGCTCACGTTTTTCCAGTTTGCCCGCTGTGTAAGGATGGATTCAATAAGAACAGTCTCTTTCTCGTGATTTGTTTTCGGCCGCTTGCACCAGAGAGACCACTGCCCGGATGGTTTGCCGTGTTTCGTACTGAGGGTTTTATAGAGGTTGTATATGTCCATTATGCCATACAGGCACTACCTTTTTATCTCATCGGCCATTATGATTGCTTCGGCAACTTCCCTCATGTTTTTCCTGTTGTCCATGCTGAATTTCCGGAGTCTGTTGTATGCTTCCTCTTCGGTGATTTTTTCCTCTCGCATAAGTATGCCCTTGGCCTTTTCAACTTTTTTCCGCAGTTCCACTTCTTCCTGCAGTACCCGGGTTTTAACCATTAGTTCTGTGTTTTCAATGATGATTGCCGACTGGTTGGCTATTGAGCCGAGAACGTCTATCTCCCTTTCGCTGAACTTGTGTGTTTTTGCGGTATAAATGTTCAATACCCCAATGGTTTTGCCTTTTACGGTCATGGGAACCGCCAGCATTGAGACCATGCCTTCCTTGGCGGCTATCTCGCGGTTTTTATATTCCGGTTCTTCCCGCACGTCTTTCACAAAGACGGGCTGTTTTGCTCTTATGACTTTTCCCGCTATGCCCTCGTTAATCTTAAGCGGCGGTTTTTTGAGGTATTCGTCGCTTATCGCCTGGCTGGCGCGGATTTTTATGAGTCCTTCCTTTTCATCCACAAGCATTATGGAGCATACTTTTGAGCCGGTTACCTGCGCGGTGACGTTGACGACAAGTTTCAGGATGTCCTCAATGTACATGTCCGAGGTCATCGCCCTGCTTATTTCGTACAGCGCCTTTATCTGCCCGTGATGTTCTTTCCCTTTTTTGGATGCCATTTTTCCCTTTCTTCATGAAATCTCTTTTTCCATTTATTGTTATACAAAACAGTCCCAATGTCAAGTATGAGAACCCTGAAAAAAGTTTTCTTTCAGCATATATTTTTCAAGAGTTTTCAGCAGGTGCTGTTTGCGGTTTAGCCACGCGGGGGCAACAAGGAAATCCGCCGGGCAGTCGGCGGTCAGGCGCTGTATCACCATGCGGGGATTGAGATACGCCATGAATTCCGCCGCCAGTTCAACGTACTTTTCCATCTCAAGCGGTTTGAATTTCCCTTCATGAAACATCTTTTCAAGAGCGGTGCCTTTTACCACATGCAGTGGATGTATCTTTATTCCGTCGATATCAATGCGGCTGCATTCTTGCGCAGTTTCCATCATCTCTTTCTCTGATTCTCCGGGAAGTCCTATTATGACGTGGGCGCAAATTTTTATGTTTCTGTTTTTAGTGATATCTACCGCCTTCAGAAAATCCCGGTAAGTATGGTTCCTGTTGATTGTCTTCAGTGTTCTGTCGTGAATGGACTGAAGACCGTATTCAATCCATGCCTCATAGTCTTTTGTGTACGTTTCAATCAAGGTGAGTTTTTCTTCATCCACAAGGTCAGGCCTTGTCCCGATGGATATGCCAATTACTTCGGGAAATTGCCTGACGGCATCATACCGTTTCTTTAGTGTTTCTACCGGTGCATGGGTGTTTGAATAGGTCTGGAAGTAGACTATGAATTTTTCTGCCGTGTATCTGTTTTTCCCGTGTTCTATCCCGCGTTGAATCTGTTCTTCAAGAGGAATCTTGTTTTTCAGCGCGGGGCTGAAGGCATAGTTGTTGCAGAAAATGCATCCGTTTTTGCTGAAGGTGCCGTCAATGTTGGGGCAGGAAAATCCTGCGTCAACGGTGATTTTGTGCACCCGGCATCCGAATTGTTCTTTCAGGTATTCGGAGAATTTGTAATATGGAGTCATCTGACAGTCAGGGTTATCGTGCCCTTTTTAAGGTTCTTCGATTCGGCAGTTATTGTCACCTTGCCGGATTTGTTCCGTATTGAACGCAGGGATAACATGCATTTTCCGTTGAACGCCTTGCGGAAGTCCGCCTGAAAAGGTTCTATTGATGCAGGGTTTCCGTTGTCTGCACCGGCTATCTCGGCAGGGCCTTTAATATTGAAGCGGACAAGGTTATCTGCCGATGGACAGAGGTTTCCTTGTGTATCAACAATGGAGATACAGATGAAAGCCATGTCGTCCCCGTCAGATTTTACCTGTTTTCTGTCGGATGCCAGATGTATTCCTGCCGGTTTCCCCGCTGTTCGCACAACGGTTTTCTGCACGGGTTTTCCTTTGCCGTCATAGGCGACCACCTTGAGTTCGCCCGGTTTGTAAATGATGCTGTTCCAGACGAGCCGGTATCTTTCAATCAGATTTTTAGGATTTTTTGTTCGAACGCCCTGCGATACTCCGTTGACAAAAAGTTCGACCGTGTCCCAACTGCTGTAGCAATGCACGGGCGTAATCTCCCCTTCGCGGCCCGGCCATGTCCAGTGAGGTAGGATATGAAGCGTCTTTTTGTCCGTCCATTTACTCTGGTAGAGATAAAACCTGTCTTTGGGGATGCCGCACAGGTCGATGGTTCCGAAGTATGAACTGCGGCTCGGCCATTCTTCGTAATAAGGAGTGGGTTCGCCGAGATAATCAAAACCCGTCCACATGAATTCACCCATAATAAAGGGATTTTCGTCCACCCCGCGGAACTCCACATCCGGCATGCTCGCCCATACGGGAGTTGACAGGTCGTAACTGTTAACCTGCAGTGTTTTGCGTATGGGATTTCTTTCTTCCTCAACAGGGAAATAGTACTCTCCGCGGGAACTGATGCAGGATGCTGTTTCGCTTCCATACATGGGTTTGCCTGGGAGCGCCGCATGGTATTTGCCGTAATTATGCGGCTGGTAGTTCCATCCGGGAATGTCGACAACTTCCGCCAGTCCGTTTTCGATTGCGGCATCAGGCGTATTGAACGCTGACGTGGTTGGCCTGTCCGGATCTTCTCTATGGCAGATGCCATGCAGAAATTTTGCGGTTTTTCTGCCGTTTTTTGCATCCGTCTGTTCCGGTATTTCGTTGCCGATGCTCCACATGATTATACTGGGGTGGTTCCGGTCGCGGCGTATCATTGCCCGCAGGTCTTTCTCCGCCCATTTGTCAAAGAGTGTGTTGTATCCGTTTTCGCACTTGGGTATGCGCCATTCGTCAAATGCCTCGTCGATTACGAGAAATCCCATCCTGTCGGCAAGTTCCAGGAGTTCCGGCGCGGGCGGGTTATGGCTGGTTCGGATTGCATTGCATCCCATCTCCTTGAGCATTGACATCTGTCTTTTGAGCGCCGCGATATTCAAGGCTGTTCCCAGCGGGCCAAGGTCATGGTGCATACAGACACCTTGGAATTTTAAATTTTCCCCGTTGAGGAAAAATCCTTTTTCGGAGTCAAACTTAAGCGTGCGTATGCCGAATGATGTCTCATGGCAATCCACCGGCTTGCCGCCGATTTTCAATATGGATATGGCGGTATAAATCTGCGGCGAGTTGATTGACCATAAAGATGGAGAGTTAATCCGGACATTCTGCATGAAAACAGCGGTTTTTTGAATGTTTTTCGTATCTTTTGAAACCGCTGCTGTCTTGCCGTCAGGCGAGATTATTTGCGTTTCAATCTCAACCTTCTGTTTTTTGCCGGTATGGTTTTCAACCTCCGTGCGGATGACAACATCGGCGCGTTTACTGTCGGCTTCCGGTGTTGTAACGTACGTTCCCCAATGCGCGACATGCACCGGAGAAGTTATTACGAGGCGCACGTGCCTGTAGATGCCGGCGCCCGGGTACCAGCGCGATGCAAGCGGCTTGTTGTCAACCGATACCGCGAGCAGGTTTTTCCCGGGATGGACAAAATCCGTTATGTCGAAGGCGAATGAGGAGTATCCGTATGGCCATTCGCCGGCGTATTTTCCGTTGCAGTAAATCTTGCTGTGGCTCATGACTCCGTCAAATTCTATTCTCACTCTTTTTGAGCCAATGTTCCGGGGAAGGGTGAATTGAAGTCTGTACCATCCCATGCCTGCATGAGGAAGCCCTCCGGTGCGTCCGGTGTGCTCGACGGCTTTCTCCTGCCCGTCCTGCGAGATGGCCATTACGTGGATGTCGTTTTTTCTGTCAAATGGGCCCTTTATTGCCCAGTCATGCGGGACTCGTACAGTCTCCCATTGCGAATCGTCAAAATCCACCTTTTCCGCTTTCTGTACCTCTCCAGGATTGAATTTCCACCCGTACTTAAGCAGTTCCACTTCTCTCAATTTATAGTTTTTCATAACGGCAATTATATAACAATAATAGATAAAGTCAAAGTTGTATACCCGGGCGGTTAAATGGTATTATTTTTAGCATGAAAGTTATTATAGCTCCGGCTTCCTTTAAAGGCAGTCTTTCCAATCTTGAGGCGGCACGGATTATGGAGAAAGCCTGCTTTGAGGTTTTTTCGTCAGCCCGTGTTGTTTTTTTTCCTGTTGCCGACGGGGGAGAGGGTACTATAGACGTACTAAAAATTCTTGCCGGCGGAAATATCGTATCCGAAGAAATTTGCGGCCCTCTGTTCATAAAAATAACGGGCAGGTGGTTGAAGAAAGGCGATACTGCTTACATTGAGATGGCGCAGGCCGCCGGGCTGACGCTTATCGGGGAAAAAGAAAAAAATCCCATGAAAACTACAACTTTCGGAGTAGGGGAGTTGATAAAATCTGCGGTTTCTTCGGGGAGCAGAAAAATTTTTATAGGGGTGGGAGGAAGCGCTACAAACGACGGAGGCATAGGCGCCCTGACCGCTCTCGGAGTAAAATTTACAGGAAATGGCGGCAGAAGGATTTATCCGGGATGCGGGAAAGACCTTCTGGATATTAAAAACATTGATGTTTCAGGATTAGTGCCGGAGTTGAGGAGATGCAGTATCACAATTCTTTCCGATGTAAAAAACCCGTTTTACGGCAGAAAGGGAGCCGCATACATTTATGCCCCGCAAAAAGGAGCCTCTCCGGAACAGGTGAAGATACTGGACAAGGGATTGCGTAACTACAGCAGGACAATAAAAAAAGTAACCGGCAAAGACATATCCTGTTTGCCCGGGGCAGGAGCCGCAGGAGGCATTGCCGGAGGTTTTGCCGCGTTTTTGTCAGCAAAAATCGTTTCAGGTATAGAGACGATTTTTCATATGGGAAGGTTTGAGGAAAAACTAAAATCTGCGGATTTGGTTCTTACCGGAGAGGGTAGGTTGGACGTCCAGACCGCATACGGCAAGCCGCCGGCAGTTCTTGCCCGCCTCTGTAAAAAACAAGGGGTGCCGTTAATCATACTTGCGGGAAACGTTGAAGAAGATGCCAGTCGAAACAGGGTATTTGCAGATGCGGCAATAACCAGTATCGTGCCGGGAGTCGTCTCTCTTGAAAACGCAATGAAAAATGCCGGCGGATACCTCTATGAAACAACCCGGCAAATGCTCAACTTTTATAAAATATCCCGTCTTGTACCGGGGCAGGGACAGGGGAAGAAAGGGGCCGAAAGATGCTTGCGAAAATAAACTCTCTTACTATCTGGGGGATTGAAGGGTATCCCGTGGAAGTCGAGGTGGACATAAGTTTCGGAATGCCTGCGGTTTCGGTGGTCGGCTTGCCGGACCAGGCTGTGAAAGAGAGCAAGGACAGGATAAAGCCGGCGATAAAAAACTCCGGGTTTGAGTTCCCCTCCGCCAATAAGGTTGTTATCAACCTTGCCCCTGCCGATAAAAAAAAGGAAGGTTCCTACTTCGACCTGCCGATTGCCGTGGGTATCCTTGCGGCGCAGGGGCTGGTTCCGCTTGAACGCCTGTCGGAATTTTCGTTCGTGGGGGAACTTGCGCTGGATGGAACGCTCAGGCCGGTCAACGGCATACTTCCCATAGCGATGAAACTGTCGGAACTGAAGTCCCGCAAAAAAATTCTCCTGCCCGCGGATAACGCCCTTGAGGCATCCATCATTAACGGCATAGAAGCATATCCTGTGAAAGATTTAAGAGAGTGCATGTCTTTTCTCACCGGCAAACAAGAGATTGAACCAACCGTATGCGACGTTGAAAAATTGTTTGATTCCGGACGGAAGCATACACTTGATTTTAAAGACGTGAAAGGGCAGGCGTATGCGAAAAGGGCGCTCGAGGTTGCGGTTGCAGGCGCGCACAATATCATCATGGTGGGCTCTCCGGGGGCAGGCAAGACAATGCTTGCCTCAAGGATACCGTCAATACTGCCTGCGCTTACACTGCCCGAGGCGCTTGAGATAACACGGATACACTCTGTCGCGGGGATGCTTAAAGAAGGACTCGTTACCGAGCGTCCGTTCAGGGCGCCGCACCATACCGTGTCGGACGTTGCGTTAATAGGCGGCGGCAATATTCCCAAGCCGGGCGAGGTTAGTTTGGCTCACAACGGAGTGCTGTTTCTTGACGAACTGCCGGAGTTTCACAGGGACGCTCTCGAGGTTCTTAGACAGCCGCTCGAAGACGGGAAGGTAAGCATATCGAGGGCAAAAGGCAGGACATCTTTTCCCGCAAGGTTTCTGATGGCGGCATCCATGAACCCCTGTTACTGCGGGTGGTATGGAGATACTGCGAGGCAGTGCAACTGTACACTTGCGCAGATACTGAAATATAGAAAAAAGATTTCAGGCCCTCTCCTTGACAGGCTTGACATCCATATAGAGGTATCCAGTCTGCCGGCGGGGTTACTCCTGAAAGAGCGTGAGGAAGAGCCGTCGGAGGCGATAAGACAGCGTGTGGAGGCGGCAAGGAAAATACAGCAGAAGAGGTTTGAGGGGGCAGGCATCTTTTTCAACGGGCATATGAGCACCGGACAGATAAAGAAGCACTGTGTTCTCGACGATAAGTGTCAGCAGTTAATAAAAACAGCCCTTGACAAGATGCAGTTGTCCGCCCGCGCCTATGACAAGATACGAAAGGTGGCGCGTACCGTCGCCGACCTTGACAATTCCGAAAACATCCGCCCCCACCATCTCGCCGAAGCCATCCAGTACCGCAGCCTGGACCGCGACGTCTGCTGATAGAGGATTTAATGAAAGGGGAGAGAACAGTTTGGAATATCCCTGTTATGCATAAACAAGCCGGCGTCCTTTAGGTTCAGGAATAGGGTCATCAAATTCTTTTGCCGTTTTTATCCATAGACGGACTGCATCCTTAATGTTGCCCAATGCTGATTCATAATTCTTTCCATGTGCCATGCATCCGGGCAGTTCCGGAACCTCTGCTATAAAAACATTGTCTTCCTCACTCCAATATATTATTATTTCGTATCTGTCCATTGTTTTTAAGCCTCCAATTTATATTTCAGTATTATGTAGCGCACCTGCTTCACTTGATAGGGTTTTGCTTTACCATCATCTTTCTGCAGGTTTATTTTTTCTTCAATCCCTGCTTTTCTGAAAATATGATGACTCCCGCTTGCCCTCATTTCAAATCCGCAACGAAGCAGTAGATTACATAAATCGCTGAAGGCGATATTTGCATCCGCTTTACCGCTAAGTATCTGTTGTATTAAGCGTTTATAGTTGCCCATTTAGTTTTTTTGTTATCTTTCTCGCAATCTGCAATTTAATGATAACCTGTTTCCTTTTTTCGGTCAACACTCACTCAGTTAGTCATACCTCGCCGAAGCCATCCAGTACCGCAGTCTTGACCGGGATGTGTGCTGAAAATTTTCTCAAACTAAAATTCCGACATAAGGAAATAGATTCCTGAAGGTGTTGATATAAGTGCGT
>CAYPTS010000067.1:0-11426 GCA_964413825.1 uncultured bacterium | reverse complement strand
ACGTTGATAGAGCTGCTGGTTGTAGTGGCTATCATAGCCATCCTTGCGGCAATGCTGTTGCCGGCGCTGTCACAGGCGAGGGAAAGAGCAAGAGCATCAGTTTGTGTGAACAACCTGAAACAGTTGGGCGTAGCTTTCGAGCTGTATGCAAATGATTATAATGATTTTTTTCCTTCTGCTCCCGAAACAAACCAGCCAGGTTCTTGCTGGACATGGATGTTGGCACCTTATTTGGGAATAACCGACTGGACCACAGGTGGTCGTCCTGCCACTCTTCCAAAAAAGATTTTCAGATGTCCCAGCGCACTTCCATATATTGATGCAGTTGGAGATGTGAGCCTCAGTTACGGCTACAACCTGTACATGTGGGATAATAGTGTAGAACTGGACATATATTCCGGTAAAAGGTCTCTGATTCACCACCCCTCTCAAATTATGATGGTTGCTGATTGTGGTGATACTGAGGGAAAATCCGAGAGATTATACGCGGTAAAGTCATATGCCGGGGCGAGACTACATGTGGACCAAATGCAATATCTTGCTTACCGTCATACTGGAGGACTGAATATCCTTTTTGCTGACGGGCATGTTGACACAAGATATCCAAGAGAAGATGGCAGGCCCGGCGGGGTATATTACTATACGGGAGGAACCTTTTACGATTAATTAACATCTGACAAGGTTCTTTTTTCATCCGTGCATAAAAAATCCTGGAGATAGAATTTTTTTGTTGTTTTTACTTTTGGAGGGATGCAAGATGCGAAAGGCTTCAGAGAAACTGGCGGTCGAGGACGCGAAATACCGGAAGAAAGTGGAACGAAATATAAAACGGCACATTGACCGATTCATTTCCACGGCTCCTGCAGTACAGGATACAATCAACGACAAAACCGTATGGACCGGCACAAAACCGGCAGGCAAAAAACTGCCTGCAATAGAGATAACGAATGATATTATTAAACTGGGCAGCGGGAAAAAAGAACCTTTTGTTAAAAGAGGAATTTCCAATACCGTCATTGTCGTGGATAGACAGGCATCGGAACTGGAAATGCTTGTTGCCAGCGAGCTGAGCAAATACATCGGTTTAATCACAGGCGCGAAACTGCGAATAATAAGAGATAATAAAAAAATTTCACAACAATATAAAATTGCTGTTGGCACCGCTTCCCCGGGGAAAAAGGTAATACCGCAAAAAGAAGTAAAGAACATCCACCCTGAGGGTTTTTTAATACGGAGTAAAGACGGTATACTGGCTATTGCGGGCGGGAGCGATGTCGGTAGCCAGTACGGTATCTATCATTTCTTGGAACTCTTAGGAATAAGATTCCTGCATCCGCGGGATGAATTCATACCAAAGAAACGGACCATACTTTTAGGCAGGATGGACATCAGAGAAGAACCTCTTTTCAATATACGCGGCATCCATCTGCATCCCGCCATTGCCGGTCTGGGCAAAATATATCCCGGGTTAAACACAAAAATACACCACACCCATGAATATGGAAGCCCTTTCTTGCAGATGTCCCGCCATAAAGATACAAAAGCATTAAAAGAAATTCTGGAATGGCTGGCAAAAAACAAACAAAATTTCTGCGACGTATTCTATCCTGAAGACATTAACCCCGCTCCCAAAAAAGAAAACCTTGTAGATTACGGCAAACTGAGAGGCATAAAATTTTGCACTCACCACAGTTTACACGTAGCCTATGCAAAACAGAAAAAAAGCGAACAGGGTATAAAACGTTATGCCTACTGGGCGCGGGGCGTCGTTATTCCCCTTGAGCAAGAGAATAAAATCATGGAAGAGTACGGAAAACTGATAGATAAATTCACCCGCAACGGAATGGATTACATATACCTTGACCCCGGCGGCGGAGAATCCCGCAATATCATTCAGACGACTAAAGGGGAAGAACCACTCATTACAGGTACTTTAAAAAGGTTGGAAATATTCAGACAGGTACATAAGGAGAAAAAATCCCCGTTAAAAATTATAGCCGGGGTTCACGGGTCAAAGGCGAAACTTTTTATGCTGGAGGTAATGCGGCAACAACCTTCCGGTGTAATTCGTTGCGTTCATACAATGATGCCGTTGGATATGTTCAGCACAACCCATGGATCTTACGATTTGGAAAACTACGGATATCACCGGGAAGTAATAAAAAAAGAGTTACAAAAGCGCAGAAAATATCTGCATTTTCCGGAATCCAGTTATGCCACAACCATAGACATCGACATCCCCTTATGGCAGCCATATTACATCTACAGTTTATGGCTGGATATGGTAAAACTGGCTCAATGGGGCGCAGAGGGAAGTTTTACCTATACACAGGGTAATGAATGGCAGTACTGGTTAAACAATTATGCCGCCTTTAATCTTCAATGGAATCCCATAAAAAACCACTGGACGGAAACGATTTATAAATATGCGAGTATTTACGGCAAACCGGCAGGCGATAAAATCTCCCGCGCCCTGTACAGATTGATGGACGTCTGGGACAGGATATACTCGGATAGAGGCAGGCACGTTTGTGAGGGTTTCAACCTGGGGCTGTTTACCACTATAGGGTGGTATGCCACGTTTTTTCAAGACCTGAATAAAACCCTCGGTGCACGCAATGCAGAAACCCCGGACGTTAAAGAAAACAACCTGGCCATGTGGAAAAAGAATTTCTTTAATCCAATCTCCGAATCGGCGGAAAAATTAAAAAGAATATATGCAGAAATCAGCCGCCAGAAAAAGAATATACCCGAAAATGCAAAAACATTCTACGAAGAACTCACAGACTGCGTGGAAATAAACTATAAACAATTTGAACACCTGCGTCTGCTGGGAAAGGTAATACTCCTGAGTAAAACGGGCAGGACAAGCCAGGCATACAGAATATTTAATGAAGCCGAGTCACTAACAACGGAGATGCGGAACAAAACAGTCAAACGGAGGGAAAAAGAATACAGATATCCCGGGTATTTCAGAATCTCTTTTCCTGAGGATAACGCGGAAGCAGGCTGGGTATGGTGGTTACAGGACAGATACGTTAAGGAGGGCTTTTTAACACAGGAGGTGAAGAATGGACAGGCTGAAAATATATAGAATTTTTTTTGTTGCGGTAATCACAGGGCTGTTCTTCCTACCGTGTTTAATCATTTCCGCACAGGACGGCCTGCTTGTGGATGATTTCGAAAATGGGCTGATAAAAAACTGGACAGGCTGGGGAGTAAAAGAAAAAGATTTCAATATCTCCAAAGACCCGGCAGAAGGAACTGCATCTTTGCAGATTACCCTGCCGCTTGATTATACTCCGAGAATATTCATTTACAGAAAATTTGACGAACCCGTTGATATTTCCGGCAATACGGAACTCACTCTTATTTATAAGTTATCTTCGGTGAACCTGCACCCGACAGTTCCGTTCATTATACGCCTGATGGATACGGAAGGGAATTATTCCTCGGTATGGCAGGTAAAAGCGGCAACGCTGAAAGTAAATGAATGGACAAAAGTAAATATAGCCATTCCGCCAAAACCCGGGTGGGGGAAATTAAACCCCGAAAAAATCGACTCCATATGTTTTCGGCTGGAAGCGCCGCCCGTGGAAATCTCTCTGCCGACTACTATACATTTATACCTGGACGAGATAAAATTTTTAAAACCCGATAATAATGCAAAAATTTCTTCCTTTCCCGCCACTGTGCAAATTTTAAAGGTTGAAACGCCTCCCACGGTTGAAGAAAGCATAGAAAATAAAAATTTATGGAGCGAAGAACCGCCGGAAACATTACCTGTAGAAACCCATGATATAAACAATGACGGGAAATATGAAACGTTAATAGCCGGCAAAAGAAAACCTGTCTCTTTTATTGCTCCAGGAACCCCCCCGCCCAAAATAATAGTTCCTGCCGGTAATTATCTTCTTAACATAGTGGGAGAAGACATAAAAAAATATATTGAACAAATCACGGGAATATCTCCTATTATAGTAAATGACGCAAAGGGTTTAGAAGGAAATTTAATAGTGTTAACCCCGGAAGCGGACATAACTTCCATAGAAATCGAAGGCTTTATTATCAAAACGGATTTTTCTGACTCACAAAACGTTTTAACAATACAAGGCAAAAGCGACATAGGAGTTCAATACGGGGCATATCATTTTTTAGAACTTTTAGGAGTAAGATTTTTTCACCCGCAGGAGGAATTCATCCCGAAAAGAGAAAAAATTTTATTGGGGGAGCTACATATAACGGAAAATCCCGTTTACAAGGTACGGGGAATACATCCGCACAGAGGAATGACGATAATACCACCTGTGGGGAATTACCCTCTGGAATCTAATTTCAAAAGATGGGTGGAAAACAGGGAAACGCAAAAGGTGAAAGCATTGGTTGACTGGCTGTCAAAAAACAAACAGAATTTTATTTATGGCTATCTTCAATTTTTCCCATTATGGGTAAAAGAATATGCTGAGAAAAGAGGCGTAAAAATATACGGAGGCATCCACCTCTTTCCGAAAGACAAAGGACAAACGATAAAGACAACGGATGAGCAACTCAGAGAAAATTACCGGACTCAAGTTAAAAATGCGGAAAAAAGCGGGTTCGAATATGTCTTTCTCGAAACCGGCACCCCGGAAAGGTATCTCCCGGATGCTGAAATCAAAGAATCACTTGAAAGAATCCTGATACTTTGCGATGTGATAAAAGAAGAAGGTGCTCCCCTCAAATGCATCTATTCCGTACACGGCTCCTACGAACAGTCACCAAAATTAAAAGTGTTGCGGGAAATGCCTTTGGAGGTAACGGGAGACGTTCATACTCTGTTGGACCGTAATTTGTTCGGGCCCTGCTGGGATATGTACGGACTGGACAACTACCATGATTTTTTGTGCACCTATAAGCAGGAACTGTCAAGGAAAAGGGAGATGTGGTATTTCCCGGAAGCCACGTGGGGCGTGAATTACGATATAGACGTTCCCATATATCGCCCTTATTACCTGTATTCCCGGTGGCTGGACAGCGTATACCTGGCAAAAAAAGGCGCAACGGGACATTACGTATATACACAGGGGCTTGAATGGCTGTACTGGTTGAACGCTTACGGCACATTCCGGCTTCAGTGGAATCCCTATAAGAATCATTGGACGGACATAATAAAAAACTACAGCAGTATATATTCTCCGGCTGCAGAGGATAAAATCCGTGAAGCTTTTGAAAAATCCATGATTGCCTGGGAATTAATTGACCGGTACGGGCTTCCCATGAGAATCGGGATTCGTGGAGCAGAATTGTACAGGGACCTTTTCGTTTCACTGCTGGGGAAAGCCGGGAAATATGCGGATTGGAGAAAAAACAAACTGGATATTTTCAGGCAGGCAACAGAACTGGTAAAGGAAAGTTATGAACTTACCGTTTCCGCGGGAAAGGAGGTTCCACCAACCGCCAGTGTCTTTTATAAGGAACTGCTTGACTGTATGGAGCTCAATTATTATCATTTCCAGCATCATTACCTCGCTTATACAACGGCTGCATTGTTATATGAATACGAAAATGGTATTAATACGGCGCCGGAAACTATTAAGGATACCTACTCGGCTATGCTGAATTCCAGTGAAAAAGTCAAACAGATTATTGCCAGACGGAAAAAACAGTACATAAATCCCGAAGATTTTCAGATAGGGCTTGAAGAAAAAGATAAAACCGCACTGGGAAAACAGTTTTCCAGTGACATCCTGGATTTTTACGGGGACGGATACGTGATAGAGATTGGAGACGCGGCATTATATCCCGCTTTAAAATATTTTTTAAACAGGGATGCGTTAAAAACCGTCGTTGTCGACGACTTTGAAAACGGAGTAATCTCGAACAACTGGAACGTTACGGAAAATACGGTTTCATCCGTTGTAGCGGTGAGGGACGAGGCAAAAAAAGGTAAATTCGTTATGCGTTCCAGAATTAATTTCAGTGACCCCTTAAAAGCGGAGAGTGCCTTTATTACCGTTGCTCTCCCCGAGACGCTGGATGCGGTTAAAGGCGGAGTTATTACTTTCCGGTATAAATTTTCGGACAATAAAATTTCTTCAAACCGCCGGGGCGGAAGGTATTACGGCATGGTGCTCAGGATGAGAAGCGAACAGGAAAACGGCCGGTATAACGATGTCCGCATGATGGACGGGGCGGAAATAATTCCCAATCGCTGGTATCAGGGCATTATTCCCGTTAGTGTCGGAACCTCCGGACGGCTGTACGACTACAGAATAAAGGAGATTACCTTCAGGATTCAGGACATGCCTGACGTGGCGACCGAATTTGATTTCTACGCTGACGATATCCAGGTGCATTTATTGTAATACAGCATAACTATAAGGCGCTGAAAGATTACCATGGAAAACCGGAATATTCACTGTTCAGTATAGAACTATTTATTAACTCTCTGTTTATATATCTAAGCATTGTATCAGGAGGATGCGATGAACAGGTTAAGTTTGTGGGAGGAAGCAATAAAGGATCTGCAGAATAAGATTGACGAGCAACTGTCCTTCACAAAGTGGAAATTCGGGCAGGGAATTGACAAAGGCGAACTGCCTGAGACAAACGATGCCTCCTGGTCGGAAAAACATGTCCCTGTAAAATGGTCAAGGAAAGACGGTACCGCCTACATCAGAAAACTATTTTCTCTGCCCGGAAACATAGAGGGCATAAAAACCGATAACAGTAATGTTGAACTGGACTTTTTGCTCCCGTCAGCACTGGAACTTTATATAGACGGCACAAAAGTTTATTCGCATAAATACTGGGCGGACAACAGGGCTACTCCTTTTCCCCTCATGCAAAAGGTAAAAAACGGAGCAAAGAAACTTATTGTATTCAAAACGCCGAAGGGCGACGGACTGGGCGAATTTACCGTAAGGCTATCTATCGATACTGTGGAAGATATAATGTTCGAATTGAATTCCGTTCTTTACCAGATAAGATTTGCCGGCATACTTTCCGAAACCGTGAACGAAGCAAAACATTTCAAAAAACATGTGGAAGAAGCTCTGAAAAAACTCCACCCTGAAGATGTTGAAGCCAGGAATTGGGATAAGGTGTTAAGGGACATAAAAGAAGCGGAAGAGATAATTGAGGTCTTCAGGAAACATGCCAAAAGACTGAAGGTTCATCTTGTCGGACATGCTCATACCGATATGAATTGGCTGTGGGACTATGAGGATACAATAGATATATGCTTAAGGGACTTTGCAACGGTTAACAAGCTTATGGACAGATATCCTGACCTGACTTTTTCGCAAAGCCAGGCACACGCATACTGGATAGTCGAGGACCACGATAAAGAATTGTTTAAAAAAGTGCGGGATAAAATAAAACAGGGGCGATGGGAAACCGTCACTTCCTCGTGGGTGGAAGGGGATCTGAACATGGCCGCCGGAGAAAGCATACTCAGGCATATTCTCTACGCCAATAAATACACGGCAGAAAAACTTAACACAAAAACGGAGGCTTTCTGCTCTCTGGATACATTCGGACATCCTTCAACAACCCCTTCTTTGCTTGGAAGCGCGGGAATAAGATACTATTTCTTCCTGCGGTGCGGGAAAGAAATTCCTTTGTTCAGATGGAAAGGCAGGGACGGGAACGAACTGCTTGCCTTCAAAGGCTACGGAGATACCATCGCTCCTGAAACCTTAATGCCCAAGTTTATAACCTATTACGGTAGGTATAAAATCAGTGATTTCCTTTTCGTATACGGCGTCGGCGATCACGGAGGTGGGCCGACGGAAAAGGATATAAAGAGGAAACGGAAGATGGAGCAAAAACCCGCTATCCCTGAACTTGAATTTTCAACCTTTCAAAGATTCTTTAACGCCGTTGAAAAACACAGGGAAAAACTACCTGTTGTTACGGGTGAACTCAACACCATATTCGAAGGCTGCTACACGACTCATGCCGACATCAAAAAATCCAACAGGAACTGCGAAAATTTACTGTTAGGGTTGGAGAGTTTGGGAGCGGTCCTTCAGATGCTCAAGGGCAAGAAATTTCCTGAAACGGAAACGGAAGAACTCTGGCACAAGGTTATGTTCAACCAGTTTCACGATATCCTGGATGGATGTTCCATACACTCATCCTACGATTATTCAGCACAGATGAGCAGTGAAGTAATAGGTGAAATCAGCTTGCAGATGGAGAAACATATAGACTATCTGAAATCCTCCGAAAAACCGGGCGAAAAACTAATAGTGTTCAACCCTCTCGGCTGGGAAAGAACCGCTCTTGTCAGCATACCATCAAAAAATTGTCCCGTACACCGGGCTGACTGTATTGAAGATGAAGACGGAAATATCGTTCCCGTAGAAAAAGAGGTAAGAAATTCAGCAATATCATTTATCGCCACCAGCCTGTGCGGATATGGCTATAAAACCTTCACCATAAAAAAAGCCAGTGGATACGACAGGGCAAAAAGATTGAAACAAGCCGGGGAAGAATACGAGAATGACTTTTACAGGGTACGGATAGACAGTCAAACAGGACTTATCAGGACATTATACGACAAAAAGAACAGGCGCAATGTCCTGTCACCCTGTTTTTCCATAAAAGAAGACTCTTCGTCGTGGCAAGCGGAAACAGCGGGAAACCTACTGAAGGTATCATGGGAAAAACCTCACAGCAGGAGCGCATGGATTATAGGCAACATATACCGTGTCGACCACCTTCTTGATGCGGAAACCGTCAAAACGGAAGAAGGCATACTGAAAACAACCTTAGAAACACAAAGAAGGTATATGGATTCCAGCATACTGCAAAGAATCATACTTTACCCGGAATTTCCATTCATCGACTTTGAAAACGAGATATACTGGAAACAAGAGGGTAGCAATAAAGACGGTGTTCCCATGCTGCGGGCAAACTTCAATATAAATCTTAAAAATCCCAAAGTGTTTTTCGAAACACCTCTGGGAAGCGTCCAAAGGAAAAACAAGCCCGGTGAATATCCCGCATTAAGATGGGCGGGCTTTAACAGCGGCAAATATTGGGTGGCACTGTTAAATAAGGATAAATACGGTTACCATCTTGATGGTAACAATCTATCGCTGACCCTGCTGCGAAACCCCTATGAGCCGGACGGTATACCCGACAGCGGGTTTCATACAATCCACTACCGCCTTTTCTTCGGCAACTCGGATATCCTGCAGGTTATGAAAGCCGCGGGAGAATATAACATCCCTCCGATAGTAACGTACGGAGAAGGGAAACCGCTCACATTCCGTCCTTTCACGATTAAAGGAGATGTGTTGCCTTCTTGTTTCAAGAAAGCACTCGGAAGGGATTCTTATATACTGAGGATAGCAGAGGTTTGCGGCAAAAAGCAGGTTGTGGAAATTATTTTTGCAAAACCTTTTAAGAAGGCATATTGCGCCGATACTGCAGAGCGCAGACAGAAACAAATAAAAGGCATGCCGGGTAATAAAACAATAAAACTGAATATTGCTCCTTTTCAAACCCTGACGTTCGATATGGAATTATAAAACTGTTATTACACATAATGATTCAATAAGGTAAGGAGAACTTATGGATGCGGCAAAAATGATTTTTTACAGAAAAAAAATACGGATTCATACAAATATAAAACAGGTATATGTACAAAATTGGCTTGGAATGGGAAACAATAAAAGAGGGGATAAAATCTTAAAGGAGAAAAAAATATGGCTGACCAGCGATATGAAACGTTAATGGGCAGGGGACCGGAGAGGATTGTGCACTGGGAGCATTTTTCCAATCCGGATGCGGCAACGTACATTTCAGGCATTGATTTCTACGAACATCCCAGGAGTTGCATGCAGAAAATAAACGAGATGTACCCGTTTTTATACATGTCGGTGCCTGAAAAAGACGACCCTCTGCCACGTCTTGACAGGCAGGATAACAAGGGAAAAGGGCGCTGGGGGCATGCATACCGTGACCACTGGCAACAGGAGGAGGCTTCGCATCATTTCAGGAGTATTGAAGATATGTTGAAATTCAGCCCGCTTAAAAACGCTGATTTTTCATCGTGGAAGATTAAAGAAGCCGCTGACTACAGGGACGAGAAAACCATATACGGCAATTACAGGAAGTATTTCCCCGCAGAATGGGGCGATACGGCTCCGGAAGGGTCGTGGATGGCAATGAAAGGTTTTTACAACACGATGTTCATGTGGCCGCTGCTGGTCTTCGGTTATGAAAACTTTCTAAGCATATGTCTTGAGCCGGAATTTGAAAGGATTGTGGACGAGTTTGCCGAGATTAACCGGAGAGTTTTCCGCAGCATTGCACGCCTTCCGGTAAACTGGGTATGCTGCCACGACGACATTGTCACGACTGCGGGACCCTTATGCAGCCCGGCATGGATGCGGAAGCATATCTTTCCCCGCTATGAGGAATTCTGGGGGATATTGAAAGACGCGGGCAAGGAAATTGTTTTCGTGACCGACGGGTGCGCCGATGTGTTCGTCGACGACATTATGAGTCTCGGAGTGCGGGGCATTATCAGCGAACCGTATACAAATTACAGGATTATCGCCAAAAAATATAAAGACTGTTTTATCGCCGGGGAGGGGGACGTAAGGGTTCTCATGCGCAATGATGCCGCGGAAATAAAGAATATGGTGCTCTCAATGGTTGAGACGGCAAGAATGTCAAAGGGATATATGATGTGCATAGGCAACCACATACCGTTTAACGTCCCTCCTGAAGCGGTTAAACTTTATTTTGACTTGTCCGCCGAACTTGCCTACCGTTAATTTAACTTGAAGAGTAAGACGAGTAAAATAAGGGAAAAAACTTCCGATTTTGAAAAAAAACATAAAAGGAAGACAAAATTATGAGTTCCTGACTGTGTGAGCGATACAGGCGAGGGTTCGGTATTCGGTACAAGGAAGATATGGTATAAAGAATATCTTAAGAAGGTTTTTGAAAAAACGGATTTTACCGGAGAAAAATACGCGCATATTCTTGAAATAATTCGTATGGTGGGAGATACGAAAGACCCGGCATACCTGCTTAAACTATCAGAATTACTTTGCAATCCTGAAGTTATCCCCAATACAAAAGGTGCAGTACTCCGGGCAATATCTTCCATCCCCGGCAAAGAATCGTGGGAAATACTGCTGAAGGCGGCCGGAGATAAAGAGGATAGAGTGAGAGCCGTATCTGCGGGGGCAATATCGGAAAGGTGGGATGAACCTGCGTTTGATGTTCTTGTAAATCTTACGAAAGACCCTCACAAATACGTGAGAAGAGCTGCGGCATCAGCGCTGGGGACTAAAGATGATGCCATGGCTATTGATGCGCTTATTCCCCTGTGCAGAGATGAAGATAGGAATGTAAAACTGACTACTGTGTGGGTGTTGGGCAATCTCCGTGAAAAGAAGGCGGCAGAACCTTTGAATATG
>CAYPTS010000066.1:0-11519 GCA_964413825.1 uncultured bacterium | reverse complement strand
AGCTCTTTATGCGCAGTCCTTTGAGAAAATGCAGGTGCTCCTTCCTCAACAGTTCACTGTGCAAATATCTATCCGTTGCCTGCAATCCCGTATAGACTCTCTCCCAGTAGGGCACCACGAATTCCCCAAAAAGAGCCGGCGGAAACATCCCCGCGAAATCATCCGGTATTCCTTTCGGTCCGGAAACAATCGGTTCCCCGAAATGACGGCTTATCGCATTTGCGTAATTAACCGCGCTTTCCGTACAAAAAGAAAGGAGTTTATGCGCCCTCTTCGGGTCGTCGTAAGGCAGTGTCAGAAAATCCTGCCCCATGAGCAGGACCGCGGTCGTCACCGGACCTTCAAGAGGATGTCCTATAAACTTTGGAGTATCAGGGCAGTGCTTCTTCAATTC
Source organism: uncultured bacterium (assembly GCA_964413825.1). Taxonomy (GTDB): domain Bacteria; phylum Ratteibacteria; class UBA8468; order B48-G9; family JAFGKM01; genus JAFGKM01. Next base: position 11,125 of record CAYPTS010000066.1, on the reverse strand, counting down.
CTCCAAAACCGCCAGTTTCTTCTGTACAAGAGGCGTATCAATATAGTTATCAGGTTCCCGCAGATTGTCAATATCTTCAGGTTTTTTTATTACAGTTGAGGGTTTGGGCTCGGAATTCTCCGGGAAATCAATCTTTACGCCCAGCGTTGAGACATGCGGGTAGCAGAAACCAGCCATCCTGGGCACGGGTGCCGGAACACCCAGCCGGTCTGCCAGAGGCTTGATGCTGTTATACGCCTTCACAATGGCTTCCGCGTCAAAATGCATCTGACGCATCGTCACGCCGCCGGTCTTTGCGATAAGCGTTTCTACAAAACTGAACCCGAACACACGCTTTTTCTTTTCTGCCATTGTAGGTTCCCCCTTTTTTACTCAAGTATTATCGGACAAAAACTGCGGAAAAACAATAGAATTTTTGCTCTCTTGGTGTTAAATCCTGCTATCATTTAAAAACTCCGTTTTGTAACTTCGCATGAATTGCTGTAAAATTGTCAACAACATGACTGCAAAACCTGTCTATGAAACAATATTCGGGCGGTACAAGGAGGATAAACCAGTAAAATCCACGTGGAATTTATATCAGGTGAAATTCCCCGGCGACACCTCTTACCGCACAAAGCATAAAATTCGTCTGGCCTACCATAACGAACTGGAGTTCCACTACATCAAAAGGGGCGGCGGTTCCTATTTTATTAAAAACAGAAAATACCCTTTTTCCAAGAATTACCTCGTAATAATAAAACCGGGAGAGATACATACTTTCATACCCGGCACCCCTTCTTTCATTGAAAAAGGCTCTCTTTATTTTCTGCCGTCTTTCCTGCCGCGCAAGGAACTCAAGTTTATCACCGGCAAATGCCCACACATTGTACGTCTTACAGAGAAAGAAGCAACGCTTGCGGAAATTCTCCTTAAAAGCATCGGCGAAGAGGCCGGCGGCAGGGAAGAAAAATGGGAAAAGATTGTCAAGCACGAGGTAATGCTGTTTTTGTCCATTGCGGAAAGAGCCTCCGTGAGAAAATCCATCTGCGTACGGAAAAATCCGCTGACGGAAAAAATAATGGACTTCATGGAGCAAAACTTCGCGCAAAACCTGCCGGTTTCCGAAATAGCAAAGACCTTTTCCCTCTCCGCCAGCCGCATCTCGCATATATTCAAACAGGAAACGGGATTGAGCCTGAAAAACTACATTCTGCAGAGAAGGATAGTGGAAGCGAAAAAACTCCTGTCCGAAGACGCCGGCATGAAAGTCAGCGCGGTATCGATAAGAACGGGGTTTAACGATTTCACCCTTTTCAACCGCAGTTTCAAGAACATCACCGGCATGACCCCCACCAGTTACCGCAGAATATCCATGCAGAACAGAGATTGACACGGGAAGTTTTCTGATAAATAATCACCGATTTTTTCTTGCCGCCCAGTTAAAAGCATAGAAATAGCTATTCCATTTTTCTTCGGTTGATTTATATTCATTGTCTCCGAAAAAATAATCGCAGAGAACTTCCCTGAGGCGGCAGATTTCTTTTAGGCGGGACCGGTAACGGATATCCAGTATAATAAGGTCCAAAAGGTCAAACGCCCTTTCAAGAGCCATTGAACTGTATTTGTCATTCCCCTTTTTTTTCCATGAGAGAGCCCTGAAAACCTCGCTGCCCACATGGGACATTTGTTCCGCAAGCGACAAGGTAAACCATCTGCCCTCCCGTAATTCTTCATGTTTTACGCCGTTCATTTTTCTACAATGGCCTCCACAATCCTCATAATTCTTTCCCTGATTTCAGGAGCATCCACACTCCGCGTACGGTTGCCCGAAGACGGCTTTATGTTAATCATTGAATCAAATTCAATAAATGAATCGCCCTTTTCATAAGGGTAGATATTAAAACCCCAAAGGTTTTTCTGTTCTGAACCTTTTTCAAGAAGCAGAGCTTCCTCATCGCTGTGAAGTTCACCGCCTACGGCTATAATCCCCTTTTCCACGTCAATCACCGCTTTTACTAAATTTCCAAACATGTCTTCGGCCATTTGTTTTAGTTCGCTGATATTTATTTTCTCTTTGATAATTTTCATAGCCGCCCCTTTATTGATATTATATATTTTCGCCTTCATTAAAACAACCGGCCAGCTGGAAAATAAGCAAAAGACAGCCGGAATTTTATGAAGAATTGCGCAATGCCCGCTTTGCATTGGCATGCCAGCGTTCTATGTCTTCTTCGGGTATATAGTAGAAGAGCGGATGCACAATCTCTCTGTAAGTCTTTTCGTCCATGACGCTCAACGCCTGCGGGGTAAGAAGGCAGGATATTTTTTCAAGGTACGGCAGGCTCTCTTTTTCTTTCCATGCTCCATTGTTGAGCGGGCAGGCCTCCTGGCATGCATCGCACCCGTAAACCCACCCGCCCATCTTCTTCTCCAGTTGGCCGTCCAGAGGCAGGGGCGCCTGATACGTGAGGTATGCAATGCACCTGTCCATCCGCATGGTATAAGGCCTTACAAGCGCTCCGGCAGGGCAGGCTTCGATACATTTTCTGCACCCGGGCGGACATGGAGACCCTTCAGACGGCCTGTCCGGCTCAATCTCCGCATCCACAGTCCATGTTACAACGTTTATCCATGAGCCGAATCCGGCGGCATAGGCGAAGTTGTTTTTACCGATGGACGCGACTCCCGCCCTCTGCGCGGCAAGCCTGTCCGGCACGCCACCCTTGCGCACCTTCATCCCGGCATCCTTCAGCCATTGCGAGAAATCCTTTACCATGCGATAGTCCGGGTTTTCCGGCACGCGGCAGTCAAAAAGATAGTTGCGGCCGATATGCCCTTTTGCCTCCTGCGGAATTTTGTATTTGCCGTAACTTCTCACGCACACGATTATCGACCTTGCCCATGGAAATCTTTCTTTCAATCCCGCACGTCCGTACATGGGGCTGTAAAGTTTTTCCGTTTCAGGAAACTCTTTTACAAGTCTGTCCAGTGCAGCCGGATACTCGGGAAAACCGTCCGCCGCAGTTATCCCGCATGCGGCAAACCCGCACCGCCTTGCATATTCCTTTATCTTCTCTTTTAGTTCTCTATCTGGAGTAAACATTTTCCCTCTATCAAATTCCCCTTCAGTTTCCGCTCTGTCAAAAGGGAAAACAGGGGAATTTTTCATGGACTTACCCGTAAATGACAATACATTCTTCCATTTTTCCCTTTACGGGTCAACCGGATTTTGCTATATCAAGTCCGTCCTGCTAAAATAGAAACAGCAGGTATGCAGGAACAACCCTGTTCCGAAAAATTTGTTCAACAGCCTTGACATACTTTTGTTCCTCAACGTTGCAGGCAGAGAGAGGCGCATATCGGAAATCTATCTAAGGACGTCTGATTCACTCCCGCTTTTTTGTTTTTGCCCATGAAAATGTATAATACAACAGTACATAGCAAATTCAAACAAGGTTAAAACTACCGGTATATTGCCTGCAACAAGATATAGACTCCCTACATCCGTAATATACAAAGGAGGAAAAGGAAACACTTTAACCGCGCTGACGGCGGAAAAAAGACCGGCGGCCTAAAAAATCACTTTTTTTGTCCAAACAAAAAGAACAGACTTATCAGAGGAGGTTAGACTACAATGACCAATTTCTCAAGCGGTAAAAATCGGACAAATATCTGGTACAAGCACAGAATGATTTTTGCATTCATTGCGGTTATGGCGGTGATGATTCCCGCAATGCAACCTGCGTTGGCAGAGTACCGGGAGTTTGAACCGGACGAATATACGCTTTTCCTTGCCCATTTTGAAACTTTGGAAAAAGCGGACTATGCCACGGGCATCAGCAGTTTTGCCGGGACAGGCGCACGGCTGACAGAAGGCTACTACGGAAGTGGAATAGACCTGTGCGTCTACGAAATGGAAAAAGATTTTCTGACCCGCTGTACGAATTTTACTCCATACTATAGCGGCTGGGGATTTCATGCCCGCGGGAATGTTGACCCGGCACAGGGCACTTTCGAATGCTGGTTCAAGCTTCCCGACCCTAAAGCCCCTAAATTTCACGGAAGCAATAACTTTCTCAACGCTGAAGCGGCCAGGTCCGTAAGACATCCGCAAAACAAAGATTTGTATATCGGTTTCGGCATAACCCTTAATACAACCTCAATACGTTATTTTCTGCCGACGCTTGCAGGGAATTGTTTTACCGGCAATATTGCTTTTGCCAAAATTGACGGATTCAGCCGTTCGCTCAATCCAGATAACTGGCACTATTTCGCTCTCACCTGGTCGCAGGGAGAAACGGCCATATGGATTGACGGGCGGCCGTTAGCCTCGTTTGATATGAGCGGACAGTTGGGGTTGGTGCTTCTGGACAATCCTGTACGTTATTTGAGTATGTTTGACTGCATAATTGACGAGTTGCGCATTTCCAATACGGCTCGTTATACGGTTGATTTTGAGCCGGGATGGCGCGACGGCAAACGTCCGGCTTATGCTTTCACGGGCAACCCGTCGGTCGTACGATACGATACAAAACCGCTGTCTGCGGCGGTACCTTGCCTGTTTGAACGTCCGTCAAAAGTTCGTACGGCAAGGATGAAATTTCCCGGTTTTGAAATGGCATTCGCAAGGTCAAACGGACAGATGGTTGATTTCAGGATTGACGGACAGGCATGCGTATCGTCGGCGAACGGTCTTCTGCTTTACAGCGGACTTGAAAGACGTCCGCTTGCGCCTCGCGCATTGCGCAAATGGAAAGCAGACCGAAAATATCTGCGGTTTGAGCAGGTCTTTGAGGATTCAATAAGCGCAAATAATGATTTGAGCGTTGATAACGGAACGCTTGTCTGGAGAGTGACGCTTAAAAACGGCGGTAAAACAGAGGCATGGCTGGAACCGCTGATGAGCATACCTGCCCCGCCAATGAAGATTGATGAGTTTTTTGACGGGTGCGAACCGCGCCGTTCAATTCACATACCGCGGCACCGCCAGGAGTACTTCCTGACACTGCCGTTTGTTGCCGCGGCAGGGGACAGGCGTTTCATAGGCGTGGGCATTGACCCGCATACAGACATAAACGACATAGTCAGCGAATGGATTCCCGCAGGCAAAAGCGGCGTTCTGCGCCAGGGAACGAAAATTGCACTCTCGCCGGGGGAATCATTCACTTATAAATTTTATATCGTAAAGGGTGCTTCTGACTTCGGCGTGCTTGACGCGATAGCCGCTTACCACGCCCTTTTCCCCGACCTTTACCGAATGAAGCCGGACGTGCCGGTATACAGTTATCTTCCCGCTACCCAGGACTTCACCTATTACAAGTATCCCGACATGAAACGGATGGGCTACACAGGCGGCTTATGGGGACACGGCCCCGGACATGACAAGGGAGATGAATACGGAACCGCAGAGTGGTGGAATAACTCGAAGTTTATGAATGACTACCACTATTCCTCCTATACGCTTCGCCTGGAAAAGATGTGGAAAGACTTGCCCTCGCTTAGAAAACTTATCCCGCTTTACTTCGGTCAGGCGTATAACAACTACTATCCGGTGCGGCGCGCCCACATCTGTCCGGACCTCACGCCCGAGTATATCATTAATGAACTCTGGCCCGGACATACGCCCAATGAAGACCCGTTGTGCATGGGGCAATACTACAGCGGAAAACTTTTCGGCGCATGGATAGTCAATGAATATAATACGCCTCTCGGCAAACACTTCAGGGAACAAACGCTGAAATATTTTGATGCAATCAAGTCCTTCAGCCCCGGCTTTATCAACGATTTCAGCCATGCCGGTTCTTTCTACCGCCACAATGATTCCATAGCACAGGTTACGCCGGGAAGGTCGTTCTCGCGCGATTTGGGAACGTTTGTCAGGAAGGACAAGGGACGAAGACAGCGATACGAGGCGGTGAATAACACTGTTGCCAACGGCCACAGGGGAACCTTCTGGTCTGACGGAGGCATTTACTCCCATGTCCTCACGGCGTCCTCCGCCAGCATCGTCATAGAAGGCGCCGGAATATACAAAGACCTGACAGGGCCGTTGGAAGGCCCGCTGCTGCCCGGCAGGTTTCTCATCGGAGAAAAACCGTTTTCATCTATGACCAAATACATAGACCTCTGGACAGGGCTTTATGTCAAGCCGGAAATGTTCACTCCTGAAACTCTCCGGGACCTTTACCGTTATTGCGACGAGCAATTGTCTCTTTTCTGCATCAAATACGGCGTCACTCTTGACCCTGCCGCCTATTTTTGGGGCCGGCAGGTCATGTGGGAACGCGTACCCGTAATAGTTGAGGGTACGGTTCTCGGCAGGAAGATAGTGCCTGCGGCACGGGCAAAAGAACCGCTGTGGGTTCGTCGTTCGGGAGAAGGGCTGAACACCTTTTTTGTCATAGGCAATATTACGCCCGGAAACGCGACGACGAATTTGCAGGTGCTGAACCGCTACTTTCCCGGGGCGCCGCTCCTCGCCGCATATTACGGCGGTGAGATAAAACACGCTGTGGCTGAGGATATAACGACAGTGCAGAACATTACCGTGGAACCGCGCGGACTCGCCGCATTTAAAACCGCCGCTATCCTGCAAACAGCCGGTGCGGCACAGGCCGTCACCCGGTTTTCGGGTGACGGCATTACTCTCAAGCTGGAGATTGATATCAGTGCGTCCGAAGGCGGAACGCTGAACATATCTGACTTCGGACCTGTGTATGTTGTTGAATCAATAAGAGTGAACGGTTCGCCGGCCGCACCCGACAGGCAGGTTTCCGTACTGCGTTCTCCCATGAAAATAGAAGTTTCTTACCGCGCCCGTTCTATTGCTTTTAACACAGAAGACTGGACGGCGGTAGAGCTGATAAAAGACGGTTCCACAAATTTCTGCATTGTCGCTGATAAAGAAAAGGATGCAAGGAGAGATGAAGATGCTCCCTCTTTTCTGAACGATGTCTACGGCCTTCCTGTTCCCCTGACCGGGTTTCAGCAGGGAACGGCAATGATGCTGGTGGAATTCATAGAGCAGTATGATGATGAAGACGGACTGCCCGGAACGCTCGACGCACCGGAGTTTCTAAAGGAAAAAGAACAGGGCTATAGCGGCTGGACGGTTTTTTTCGACGAAGACAGGGTTACACGTCCCGGACTGATAAAAATTGACCGTTCTGCAAGGGAGATACGCATAGAGGGAGCAACCCAGGGCGAGATACGCCGCGCAATGGCGGTATTTATGCGTCTGGTTGACCGCAAATATCCGCATGTAGGGCGCTTCTTCCCTATGAAAAGTTCCAACAACATCAACTATGAAGCAGGAAAACGTCCGCCTCTGGATAAATGGGGCTTGCGCAAGTGGACGCAGGAATTTTTTGAAAAGTTTTCAGATACTTTATTCCTTGTGAAGCCGATACTGCGTTCCGAATACGAATACCTGTATAATGACAATAATATGGATTTTGCGGGAAAATACACGATGCGCCGCAGTCCTTATATATTTGAGCCCACATATAGTGATGATTTCGTATACGGCTATGACGGTACTGCCGCAGTATCCATGGGAAAATAGCAAAAGCAACCGAACACAGAACGTTCAATAAGTATCATCTTTTTTTTGCGAAGGTCTCATATATCGAGGGAATATCCCCTTCCTTCGCAAGCAGAAAAACCGCAAAATCAAGGCATCCCTTTTTTCTGAAAAAGACGCATACCGTTAATTCCGCATCGCTTTTTGTCCGCACAGGAAAATTATCATATAATATGAGGCGGAAAGACCCGGAGGGTTAGCCTAATTGGCAAGGCAGCGGAAATATTGTTCGAATCATGCATCAATCCCATGAGGTAATTCCGAGCGTATCCAGGAGTTCGGTAATCTTCTCGTATGCATTGCGCATGACTATATTCCTATCCTCCTTTTCGGTTACTTCAAGAAAATCCGCAATCCATTTTGGCCCTGTATGCTCAACGGATACAAACTTACTCCGTATTTTCCGTAATCCTTCACACACCAGACTATTTTTTATATACGGCTTGAATGCCGCAGCCAACTTTTTCGTGCCGCCGGAGTAATAGTCCACACAATACCAAAATAAGTTCAAGGAGAACTGCTTCACATGCTTTCACTGCGGCTTCGTCATATTGACTCTTGCTCACCATCGGATTTTTATCCTTTGTTCCAATATGGCCTGTGCCGCTTCCTCGCCACGGCCTTTATAGCTTCTCAAATCCAGATAAAGTTGAATATCAGAAACAACTTTGGTGTTATCAATATCCTGAAGTCCATAGAAAACGCCTTCGTCGTATGGCTGAAGAAAGGTAACATTTGCTCCGGTTTCGACTTTCTTCAATTGCAGACCTGCGGCGATATTTTCAATATCTCCATCAACGTAAGAAAAAAACTTCATAAATCTCACAAAGGGCGCGACTCTCCCGGCTCCGGAGAAAAGGGCGAGGCCGTAAGGATACTTGTTCCTTTCGCATATCCTCTTTAGAGCTATTTCAAGTCCATCCTGAGAAAGTCCCGAATAGAAAGAAAAGCCCGGATTCTTTGTGTAGGAGTAATTGTCACACCATCGATTGAGAGCTTCTTCAGGTTTGACAATATAGAATCGTCTGTTTTCTTCTGCAATCCACTCTTCGGAGAGAAGCGTTTGTTTTACCCTGGAAACGAGGCCAATGCTAACACCGGTCTCCTTGGACAATTCTTCCACGTACCATTTCCTGGAGATGTCTGAAAGAAGCACCCGCAGAATCCTGCTCGATTTAGGAGAAAAGACGGATTTTGAAAGACGGGTAACAACAAAAGGATTTACATTCCTGCCTCGATCAATAAAAAGGTTCTTGAATGAGAGAAAGATATTCCCGGATAGGTCAATGGAACCGATACCTGCCTCCTTGCATATCAGTCGGCTGGCGTCGCTTAGATATGGAGCAACCAGAATTCCATAGGAATCCCCTGCACTCTCCATCCTGTCTTTCATCTGTGCGATGGCCATCCTCACAAGACGGGGTTCGCCCTGAGATTTTACCTCGATGAGAAATCTTGTTGTTCGGCCGGAAAGGGCAACGTCTAACACGAAATCATATCCCTTATAATTCTCCCTGATCTTGGATTTCTTGAAATCGACAAATGGAACGTCCGACAAGGCAGATATTATACATTCCTTCGCCTTCTTAAGTAATTCCCTCTCCGGAAATAGTTTCACTCTGGTAGTTTGTTTCACCATTTGGTGAAACTATACAATATAATGAAACAATAGTCAAGAAAAAGTTGGCTATCTCTTAATCGTGTATGATGCCGGTTGTCCAAACCCGCAAAAAATAGTATATTATAGGGGAATATCTACCCGGAGGGTTAGCCTAATTGGCAAGGCAGCGGATTTGAAATCCGCCGTCCGCAAGGACATGGGGGTTCAAGTCCCTCACCCTCCGCCCCTGATACCAATTCGAACTCTCATCCTCCCCGTCCATAAGGCACAGGGTCTGGACCTCCGTATGCGCAACATAGTACGGCTTAAACCTCTTCTCCCCATCATTCAGCAGTTCAAAATACTCCCCATCCGCAACCGGCTCCAGTTCAATCGTTCCGAGTAGTTCTTTCAGTGCAATCGCCGCGGCAGAGGTATTTCTTGTAAGAGTTTCATACAACCGTTCCAACCTGTAGTCAATCCATTCCCTCGGCGGCGACTTGAAGACCTTCTCCTTCTGGAACTCCATGGTCTCCATACCCCTCTCATCTACTACGCAAAACGTAGAGGCCTCTTGACTATTATTACAGCAAGAGTATATAATACCTTTGATAGTACGTTACTATACCTTGCAAGGTATATATTATACCCTGCAATATATTTTGTCAAATTTATTTTTCCCTTCTTACAGGGAAAGTCCGGTAATACCGTTTTTTTACTGCGGAGTCGAAAATGAAAGAAAGCAAATTCAAACTTCCTGAAGAATGGTCAAAACAGTCTTCTTATGACTTTGAGACAGCAGAGGCAATGTTTAAAACAGGCCGATACATTTACACGGTTTTTATGTGTCACTTAGCAGTAGAGAAATCTTTAAAGGCTATTTATGCAAACAAGTTTAAAAAAGATTCTTCAAAAACACACGACCTGATTTACCTTGTGAAAAAAGTTGAATTAGAACTCCCCTCTCAACACAGAGATTTCCTGGAAGACCTGAACGACTTAAGCGTTCCGGTCAGATATCCTGAAAAAATTTCAAGTCTTCTGAAACAGTATAAAAAGGAACACATAAAAGAACTACTGAAAAGAACAAGAGAGTTGCTATTATGGCTAAAAAAATCGATATAAAACATATAGAACACACTCTAAAAGAACTATTGCAAAACAAGGGAATAGACATCCATAAAATAGTTGTTTTTGGTTCTTTCGCAAAAAAAACCGGGAAAGAAGACAGCGATATAGATATAATCGTGGTTTCAAAAGATTTCAGGGATAAAGACATATTTACAAGAGTTCGGATAACAAGGGGAATTCACAGGCAACTTGTGGAAAGAATTGTGAAACCGTTTGACATTATATATTATTCTGACAAGGAATGGGAGCAGGGAAATTCCGTAATAATCAACGCAGCAAAAGAAGAAGGGGTTGTTATACACGGATAAAAACCATGGACCCCAAGAAAATAGGCAAGAAAATAAAACTGGCACGGATAGAGATAGACCTGACCCAGTTACAACTCGCCGACAAAATTCATGCCAAACAAAAAAGTATCTCAAGATACGAAACCGGTATCACCGTACCTTCAGTGGAAACACTGCTGAAAATCGCGAAAGCGCTGGGCAAACCCCCCAGCCACTTCCTCGACGACAATGTGTAATTGCAGAAAATTATACTGGAGGAAATTTAATGCTTCGTATATTTGACAACATAGAAGAGCAACTCCTGCCTACCCTAAGGGAAACGATAGACTTATCTCACCGTGCCGATTTCTGCGTTGGATTTTTTAACCTGCGAGGATGGAAGGAACTTGATTCTCATATTGAAAAGTGGTCTGGTGGTGAAGGACAATTCAATCAAATTTCGATTATCGATTTTCAAGTGTATCCTCCCATTCCTTTGGATAAACACTCATGTCCCAAAGAGTAAGAGGGATTTCCACCGCATATATTGCCGCACGGGACAAC
>CAYPTS010000065.1:0-11911 GCA_964413825.1 uncultured bacterium | reverse complement strand
ACGCTAGTGATATAAAGTTGGCAGGTTGTTTGCGTTGTCCCTCGGAAAGAGGGACATTTGGGCATGCTCTTAATTACGGAATGAACCAATACGTAGGTTGTGCGGCGAGGAATGTAAATACGGGTAATGACTATGGGCTCAGGATGTTTTTCAAATTGGACAGGGTTTCACGACCAAGCAATATATTTCTTCTTGCCGATTCCCGCGGCAGTTATGCTTTTTCCGCCAGTTCGGCGCAAGACAGAGCTGTGTTTCGCCACAACGACGGAATCAACCTTCTCTATGTCGACGGACATGCGGCATGGTATCAGTATCCTTTGCCAATCCCTAATACCATTACTACAACCTCGCCTTTTGAGCCATGGATGTAAGAGGTGAAGTGTTTTGATGTGACGGACTATCAGATAATGAGAGGTATTAAATTGAGGTTTTTGGGATTCTTTTTGGCGTGTGTTTGTTGTGCGGGAGAGATTGTTTACGCAGGTGAACTGCCGGTTGTCAATATTCCTAAGGCGGAAGAAAAACCCGTTATAGACGGGAGATTAACCGATGCCGCATGGTTGGATGTTGTCCGTTCAACCGGCGGTGTTTTTGCCGGATGGAAAGACCGTTTTGGTTCCCGGCTGATAAACAATCAGAGGATAGCATTTGTATGCTATGACGATGATGCCCTGTATATAGGAGTTAAGGCTTATGTGGAAAACGCAGGAAGTCTGATACCTTCTGTTGAAAACAAGGGTTTTTCCTGGCAGGACGATACCGTCGAGGTGCATATGGAAAATACTGACGGGGAATATTTTCAGGTTGCAGTAAACTGCAGGGGCGTGCTTGGCAGATGGCCGGAGTTCCAGAGTGTCCGTTTTAAATCTGCGAGCCGTGTGGGTGGAAATTTCTGGTCTGCGGAGTTTGAAATCCCATGGACAGAGGTAGATATGCAACCGAAAAAGGGGGAAAGGATAAGATTTAACCTTGCGGGACACGATTATCTTGACAAGTGGACTACATGGGGGCCTGTTTACGGCCATTTCAGAAAGCCCTTGGAATTCGGATATATTCAATTTGAATAATCTGTAACAAACTTCCTCGGGGGGGCAAGATGAAGAGTTTAGTTAAGGAATTTTTTTTGACAAAAACCTGTTGGTTGCCGGCGTTTTGTTTAATCTTGATTGTTTGTTTTTGTCCGGGCCGGCTTGCATTCGGGGAATCTGCGGCAACAACCCTCAGGGAGAGCATAGACTTGCTTGATGACGGCAGATACCCCGTGGACAGCTGGTCGATGCGTCCTCTCGTCAGTTGGCGTGTGGATTCGGCTCCCGGATGGTTCTCCAGAGTGCTTATCCCTGCCTGTTGTGATAATAACGACCCTAATCGTGATTGGCTTTTTGAAAACATAAATCCCGACCTGGCCGATTGGATGAGGATGGGCATTTTCCTTAACCGTGACGATTTTGCACGCGACAGGGGTATAAGAATTATAGGTGCAGGCGATTTGGATTGGGAGTGGGATACCTTCGGATGGTCGGATGCACTGGCGGATAAATTGTTTAAGATGGGAAGAATCAACCCTGAGCGTCTTGCCTTTGCCCATACACATTACGGACAGATATCGGGATGCCAGAATTCTCCTTTGTTTTCCGCGGCGAAGATGCAGGGAAATTTACATTATGCGAGTACCGGCGACGGTGTGGGGCAGGACCAGCTTTGCGTCAACAACATATGTTCGTCGGAAGTCTGCAGATTTTGCAAGGAGAAGTTCCAACGGTATCTTGCATCAAGACACTCAATTGAAGAGTTGTTGTCATGGGGAATAACGGATATAAGCAAGGTGGATTTTGAAGATGCAAGAAAGTTTCCAGAAGATAACAAGAGAGAAGGACTTTACAATGCGGCGCAGTCTTTTGTTCTGGATTCTTTCGTCTACGAAGTTGCAAAACATGCCGGTTTGGTCAGGGAACAGGGTAGGCGGTTAGGCAAAGAGCCGGTGTTTTACGGGAACCTGTCGCATAATTTCGGCATGAATCCGACATTTCTGTATTATGTCCCTTATCTGGATGCCGTCTGGCTTGAAGCAAGCAATCTTGCCCCTGTGGGTTCCACATGGCAAGGGGGAGCTTCCGCCGGAGACGGATTCCGGCAGGCATGGGGGCCTTTAAATGTTAAGGTTGGGCTGGCCGCAGGTGGATACAGAAAACCCGTGGTATGTTGCTATACTGCTGGAGATTACCTGACTGCACTTGCGAACGGCGGTACACAGGTTAATTATTATGACCCCTTTCATCCTGTTGCTTCCCTTCGAAGCGGTGAGTATATGGCTATGTCGAAGTTCATCCATGCCAACAGGGCACTTTTTGCAAACCGGGTTCCGTATGCCAATGTCGCCCTTGTCTATTCTCTGAAACATGCCGGACGTTTCGCCCATTTGTTCCGCGGGTATGCGAATATTCTACAAAATGCCCATATACCTTTCAGGGTTGTTATTTTTGGCGACGGGGAACGCTGGGATGACAGTGAAACGCTCGCATCCCTTGGCAACTATGAATTACTCGTACTGCCAGGTATTCTCACCTTGACCGATAAACAGGCAAAGGCAGTGAAAACATTTTTGAAGTCGGGAGGGCATCTTGTTATTGCAGGCAGGACGGCGCCTGAACTGGATGGTTTGCCGGATGATTCAATAACAACGGTTAACGTGAGGGATATAAGTGTTTTCACCCATGGAACGCAGGCGGCTGAAGGCCGCGGGAAAGAATCTCCAGTTGAAGGCGACTTGTCGTTCGAGTCCCTGCGGGATAGTGTTTTGGGAAATCTCAACAGGCAATTTCTCATCACGGATGCTTCGAATAAAATCTGGATGGAGATTTTTCAGCACACGGATGCCGCCCGCCTTTCTCTGCATATGATGAACTACTCCGGCGTAGAATCTAAAGAGATTATGGTGGAGGTGTTACTGCCCGAATGGATGAATGCCGGAGAGGCGGAGGTCTTCTTCTGGGATTATCCAAAGGCTGAACCGGAGAGGCTTGATTTCAGCGTTGCGAGCGGCAAAGCAAGATTTGTTTTGCCTCGGATAAAAGCCGATATGAAAGACAGGTATGCCATAGTTTCTATACATGAAAGAGGCTTGTATGAATCGGCCAATGCCATATCGATTTCCGAACAACTGTTAGACAGGCTTGAGATTTGCGCGCCGCATATATCCGAAGGTTTAAGGGAAAAACTTGCCGTAGTTCAAAAGAGATTTTCCGAAAGAGATATCGCGGAGAGCAGACCATTGCTGGAAGGACTGTGCGGAAAAATAAAATTCGAGTATAACCGAGTTGTTGACGATAACATAAACAACAGGGCCGATTTCCGGAAGGATTCTGTAAGCAGGGGTGCGTCCGCTTTTCGTGCTTATGACTTCGGTGTGGACATCCCCGTAAAAAGGAATATTCAATTGCCCGCAGATACAATGTACCGCCGGTATGGAATACCTCTGGACTATGTTGAAAGACCTGCCCCCGTGGGATGGATTAAGGTAGGGCCGGAAAAGAAGTATGATACTGAAACCGGTTACGGATTTCTTGATACTGTGGGACTGGGTGCGGATGCATTCCTTTACCCTTCGGACAATCCTGTATTTATAGACAGGGTCGAAGGCACGAGGGATGCTACGTTCAGGATAGATATACCTAACGGAAGATATATCTTTACTGTTTTAACATACGGTGCGTATGCAACGCCGAATAGCGGCGGAGGGTTGATGTCTTTAAGAGATTATGAATCTTATCCGAATCTCTATGCCAACGGTAAACTTGTTCTGCTTGGTTATCCGGACAGGCATGACAGGATAGAGGCACATTCGTTTGACGCTGAGGTAAAGGACGGGAAAATAGAGCTTTTATTTTCCGGCGGAAGGGGAGCGTCCAACAACCGCAACAATTGCTGGTATATAAACGGATTGATTATAGAGAAAAGAGCAGGAGATAGAGCAGTTAAATCCCCTGACCAAATAATATATGCGTTGAGGGACTGGCGGATATCCGAAGTATATACCGACGCTGAAGCTTTAGGATTTGACAGAATATATCCTCCTGAAAAAGGTGTTGGTGAAAAATGGTACCGTTATACAGATAGAAACGAAGGGTATGCAAGGATTTCCTTTGCGGATATCCTGCGGAAAAACGATGATGTAGTAGCGTATGCGAAAACTTTTGTAAAATCCGATGATGAGCAATTCGGAACACTGCGTTTTGGTTCCACCGGAAGGGGAAAGGTCTGGTTAAACGGAGAACTTATATCGGTGGACAATGCTACCCACGGTCTTAAACCGGATGAGTATGTGAAAAAAATTTTGCTTCGCCAGGGATGGAACGAGATAATGGTGAAGGTATGCAATAACTGGGGTGAAGACTGGGCCTTCACTGCGGCGCTGGTTCCCGAAAACCGTGCGGTTTTAATACAGGATGCCGGCAGGGAAGTGGTGGGACATATTTCAACTATAGAGTATTCATCTGTAAAATCTTTTTCCACCGGGCCGTATTCCGAAGGGATTGCTGATGAAAAAGCGAAGGAGCGTTTCCATGAGAGTGTAAGAGACGGCTGGACCGGTGATTTTTCATACGATGATGGAAATACGGTGGAAGGAGAAAGGAGTTTTAAGGTCGAGGCGAAGAGAGGGCAACGGATTGTTGTCCGGAATCTATTTGATGCCCCGATAGATATTTCCGGATACGAGGCTTTTGAGTGCTGGATTAAAGCGGTGAATGAAAAACGGGAAACGGGGAAAGCGGAGGTGCTCATACAGGTAGGGTTTGGAAACGCAATGTATGCAACTCTGATGCCGACAGCGCCTTCGGATACCGGATTTACCATCACTGTCTCATTCCCCCTGAACAAGTGGGAAAAACTTTACATACCGGTTCCGGAAAAATATCTGGTGGGTGTGTATCAAATACTGTGGTATCTTTCTTCACAGGATGCCGACGTGACTTTCTATGTGGATGAAATAAAATTAAAATAATCTGGCATGAGTTTGAACGGTTGCTCCGACTGGTTGTTATCGGTTACCGGATGGTAGTCTTTGAAATGTGGTTGGCTTATGAGGCAAGCCAGTTCGAGCACGACGCTCCAGGACAGACAAAACTAAGTATTTGAGGAAAGGGGAAACCCCATATAAGACATGGGGATGCGATGCCCCTTCCACCCTCTCAAAAACGGGGTGGCTTTCCCTCTTTCCCAAACCCAAGTTTTGGGACTGTCCTTCCGCTAATTGTGCTCCGGATTGCTTCCCTCATAGCCATGGAGGGGGAAAATGAAAGCGGCGGTGACTGAAGGAAGAGGGGATATAAGGATTGTTGAGATGCCGGTTCCAAAGCCGGGCTTATACCAGTGCCTGTGTAAAATCAGCGCATGCGCAACGTGTACCGGCACGGATATCAAGATAATTCACGAGCAACTTCCGTGGAAAGAAGAGTATCCGGGAATAGTCGGCCATGAGAGCATTGGAACAGTTATAGAGACCGGAGACAGGGTGCGGTATATTAAGAAAGGGGAGATACGTTTAAGACCTTGCGCAATTTACCCGGGCATGAAATTCGGAGATTATTATTCGCTCTGGGGCGGATTTGCGGAATACGGTCTTATCACAGATGCCAGGGCGATGAAGGAAGACAATCCGGACACTCAGACCGGCTATGAACAGTACCAGCTGGAGGTGCCTGCCGACCTGAACATATCCCCGGCGGAAGCGATAATGCTGATAACGTTGAAGGAGACTGCGGGCTTTGTTGCTGAAATGAAGGTTGGACTTAACAGGAGTGTGGTTGTTCTCGGAGCAGGGTCTGTGGCGTCTGCTATGTGTCTGTTTTCCAAACTCCTGGGCGCATGGCCGCTCATTGTCATCGCAAGAAGGGATGAGCCGCTGGAAAACATGCGGCGGTTCGGAGCGAATTTCACTATAAACAATGCAAAAGAGGATATGAAAAAACGCGTCGTGGAGCTCACCGGAGGAAAAGGAACGGACTTTATCATAGATACTGCCGGCGACGTGAAGTTTTTCACCGATGCCGTGGGGATGCTCGCGGAAAACGGGAAGATTGCCCCGTATGCCACGTTTACCAGTGCGGATGCTATAAAGGGCGTTGATGAAACAAAAATATTAAAGGCCAACACCGGCGAAGTGGCGGCGCATAACTATCTTCTTGACTTGGTACGCCTGAAGAAGGCCAATCTGAAGGATTTTTACTCGCATACCATGCCCTTTGTCGATATTACCAAAGGGTTCGAGATGATAAAGAAGAAAGAGGCGTCTAAAATCGTATTTGAAATGTGAGAAGGAGTGAGAAAATGGAGACGAAAGCGGTTGTGTTTACCGAGACGGAGAAATTCGAGATGCGGGAATTGACGCTGGATGAGATGGGTCCCGGGGATATCTGCGTCCGTACGCTGGTGAGCAGCATTTCACCGGGTACCGAGAGGTGGATACTCAAGGGCAAGCACATAGGAACGCGGTTTCCTTGCGTGCCCGGGTACCACCGGCTCGGCATTGTGGAGAAGTGCGGAAAGGATGTCACGCTCTTCAATCCTGGGGACATAGTTTACGGTACTGGCAACCGGTGGAAAGAAGACATTCATTCCATGTGGGGCGCGCACTGCGGGTATTCTGTCAGCAGTCCTGACGGCTACAGGTTTATATCTTCTACGATGCCGGACAGGGCGGAAATGGAAACCGCGGTATTTATGATAGTTGCCGGCGTGGGATACAAGGGAGTCCGTGTTCTTGCGCCCGGGTCCGGCGAGAAGATGTTGCTCATAGGCGCCGGTTTCATTGGACTGTGCGCGGCGCAGATGACGACTCTCAAACAGGGAACCGCAGTCTTCATGGACACAAATCCGGAGAGGATTGCCTTTGCCAAACGACTCGGTTTCGCCGCGTTTAATCCGGAAGACGGAAGTTTTGATAATGCCCTTAAGTCCGTTGCCCCCGAGGGATTCGAGATGGTATACGACACTGCAGGGGTACCTGCGGCGATAGACAGGGCTGTCGGCCATGCAAAGCAATGGAGCAGGATTCTCCTGCAGGCGCAGTATTTTGATAAGGAACACAGAACCATTGACCTTGACCGGATAAAGATAAAGGAGATGACGGTCAGGACGACCTGCGGCGTGGATGACGATGACATGGACGGGACGTTTGCGGAGATAAAGAAGCGGCGGCTGAAGATAGAACCGCTTATCACGCACAGGTTTGAAAGCAAGGACTGTCTGGAAGGGTATAAGATACTGCTTGAAGGCAAGCCGTTTAACATGGGTATAGTTTTTACCTGGAGCAAATAAACAATGGTTTATGAAGAAAGCCATAAAAAAGGAGGATAACCATGAGACATCCGATTCTAAAATATTGCATGGTTTTGATGTTATTGGCCGTTGCAAACCTGAAACCTTCTGATTGCGAACAGAAAGTGGAGTGGGAATATAATTATGATTGTATTACGCTGCCTAACGAGCCGTGGGATGAAACGAGTCCGTCTTTCAGATTGACAAACCGTACTGGAAATACCAGATGCAGGGTTACTGACGAAGAAGTGTTGATACTGTCGGGAACTGAGGGTGTCATAAGCTGGGGTTTGCCGCATGATGCGCCGGAATGGGACTATGATGCCGAAAAAGTTACCGTTGAATGGCGGTCAAAAAATGAAGATGACAGTGCTTTTCATCTCCTCTTTCGTCTTGGCGCCATGGCATGGATTTTGGATTTAAGGAACGAAAGTGTAAAGATACATGCGGCAACTTACGATTTTGATACTACCGATTTTCATGTGTACCGGCTGACTGTTGATACGAGAAATAACATTGGAAAATTATATATTGATTCCAATTCGAAGCCTGTCATTGAAGTCGTTGGAATATCCCGCAGCGGGAGGGATTGGGGTTTGAATTTTCAGATGGTGGGGGAAGGAGCCGTGTATCTGGATTACCTGCGGTGGACCCGGAAAGGGCTGTTCCCGCCGTGCAAATAATATTAATTTTGGAGATTGTGAATGACTAAAAAAATCTTATTCACAGGCATTTTTCTGATATTTGGCGGCAGGTTGCTGTATTCTTCCAATATTCTGCATGTTCCAAGGACGGATAATCCACCCGTTATTGACGGAGAAATTAATGATGAGGCATGGCTTGCTGCGGCAAAAACTTTTAAGGGAGTCATTGCGGGATGGACGAATTTCAGCGGTAAGTTAATTGACAACCAGCGGGTTGCATTTGTGTGTTATGACGGCGACAATCTCTATGCAGGTGTGAAAATTTTTGTGGAGAATATTGAACGGGTTGTTTCCAAGGGGCCTGTCTGGTTGATGGATGCCGTTGAAATTCATATTGAAAACGAGGATGCCGATTATTTTCATTTTTTGGCGGCATGTTCGGGAGATAAGGATGCGGTTGCTTATAAACCGATAGATTTCAAATCGGCAGGCCACATAAGCAGGGGTTTGTGGTCGGTAGAAATTTCCATTCCGTGGAAAGAGATAAACATCGTACCTGCAGAAGGTGTACAGATAGGTTTTAACATAATGGGATATGACTATAAAGATAAGTGGATAACCTTCGGCCCTTCTTTTGGCGGTTTCTGGCTTCCCGATGCACATGAGCATACCCGCAAAGGTACGCCTGTAAGTTTATGGATGATGAAACTGCAATGATAATGGGAACAGTGTAAAAGAGTGCTTCATTCGATTTTGTTAACGGCTATGCCGTTGCTGCCCGATAAGGAGATGACACGATGAGAATAGAAAAGGTGAGAGATGATAAAAGGCAGGCGGAAATTACCGCTACAGGGGCCATTTATCTCATTAGTAAGAGCAACCCGGCTGTTATATCCTGCTACCAGAGAATCGGAGGTAAGAAATTTAGAGGTACCGTAACTGTTGATTACAATTTTGAGGGACTGAAACTTGATTATCGCGACGAAGAATCGGTGATTCTCTATCAACCGGTGGGCGATTTTGGATTCAATATCCGGATTTATGCGGATTCGCTTATGTGCTTACGCACCGGCGGTTACATGCAGACAAGGGTTCTCTGCCAGGGAAACTGGGTTCCCGAGTATTCTTCATTCCACAATGGCAACGCTCTTCTGGCTGACAGGAAAGGAGGAATTGCTTTTTATCCTTTGCGCGGGCGGAATTACGCTCCCTCGTCTTTTCCTGCGGAAAATGATATTAAATTCACCGGTAAAAGCTGGGAACATTCTCTGCTGTTGAACGGCGGGCAGACCTTTTTGACCTCTGTATTTCCGCCGAGGCCGTTTAACAGAAAGCAGTCTATGGAAGACAGGATTGTGCACCACTTGATTTCTCATTCGTCAAAAGACGGATGGATATATCTGCCGACGGACAAGCAGATAGAAGAGTACAGTAAAAACGGTAATATTCTCGTTCTGCACCGGTGGAATAAAGGTTTCAATGAAAGACCCGCGGCATCAAGACCGGAAAGCAGTAAAGACGCTGCATGGGCGGTTTTAAGACATCTTCCGATAGATAACGATGAGTTAATGAGGGTTGTGGAGAAAGCGCATAAATCAGGGATGAGGGTCATCCCTTATATGGCGCCAATTTTTTTCCCTGGAGAACCGGATGAGTTTATAGATGAAATGCTCAGGGTAATTGGAGAGTATGGATTCGACGGGGTTTATTTCGACGGTGTTGCAAGCGAGATATGGACGGCATATACCATTATGAAAAAGACAAGAAAAGCGCTTGGGGATAAAATTCTATATGTCCATATCCCTTCACCCATTATCGGCAATTCCTATAACGGCTATCCCAAGCACTACGTTTACTGTTCGTTTATAGACACCTATGCCGATTATATACTGCGGCTTGAGCATATATTCGATGCCGACCGTATACAAAAAGATATGAGGTTTCTTCTCGGCGGTTGCGGTATAAGCAATTCCATTGCGTTTATTTGTAATTACGATTACGCTCCGCATGTTACAAAAGAACTTATCAGGCAATCTTTTAAGGATAATTTCCGGATTCCTTACTGGGTAGGCTGGGATTTATATCTCAAGGAGCGTCAGAAAGCGGCGGGACAAAAGTTTTACCCGCTGGAAGAAACGCACAGGATTATGAAAAAGGAATATTTTTCCGTTCTCGACCGATGATTATGGGATAAAAATGATGTTGCGGCGCACAAGAAGACATCCCATTATTGAAATGGCGGGCGACCGTATCTTCAATGTCCAAACAAAAAAGTATGGTTCTGACAGAGTCAAATGCAAGGGTAAATTAAAAACAGCACCCTTTCTTTAGTAAATAAGGGTTTCAGAGTTTCGTGAAGGGTACTAATACAATTATAAGGAGCAGATTATGGGGAAAAAGGCTGTTCTGTCGCTTATAGGGACAGGGAGTTTGGCGCAAAGGGAGCATCTTCCAAATATGTGGCGGTTGCCGAATGTGAAAATAAAATGGATATGCGACCTGAATGAAAATCTGTTAGAAAACTTCGGGCGGAAATATTCCATTCCGATGACAACAACGGATTACTGCAAAGTGCTGGAAGACCCTGAGGTGCAGGGTGTGGTTATTGCCACCAAGGAAGATGCGCAGGCGTCGCTGACCATAGAGGCTTTAAAGGCGGGGAAACATGTTTATGTGGAGAAACCCCTTGCCAATACCGAAGAGGAATGTTGGGCAGTATGCGAAGCGCAGGAAAAGGCCGGTAAAAATGTAATGGTTGGATTTAACCGCCGTTTTGCTCCTTCTTATGTCAAGGCGAAAGAGTTGATTGACAGAAGCGGCGGCGCTTTCAATATTCACTACAGGATGAGCGACGGACTGCTTATTGAACAGTTTGAGAACAAGAAGAATAAACCGCGGCCTTGGGAACGGCCCGCTGAGACAAGAGTGCTTTATGAACTGTGCCATATGTTCGACCTTTTCGGCTGGTTTTCCGGTTCGCCTGTGAAATCGGTATACTGTGTCTCCTGCAGGCCGAACGATGAAATATATGCGCTCACAATGGCTTCGGGTTGTGTCGCTACCCTTATGCACAGCAGTTATGCATCGTCGGAGATACCCAAGGAACGGCTGGAAGTTGTGGCGGGCAAGGGTGCGGTGACTGTTGATGGGTTTGTTGAACTGAGGGCTTTCGGTATAGAATGGTCGGAACCTGTATATCGTTTTGCCGGAAATTCCCATCCTGACGTAAGTCCTCAGGGAAAGTACATGATGAAAGAACTCGGAGCGGAAGCCATGTATGCCATGCGGCATATTGCTTACGAAGTGAAAAATCGTATAAGAGAGCTTGTTTCGGATGTTAATGACCTGCCTGAGCTTTCTTTGGACAGACAGGCGTTGACGGCGGATATAAAAGCAGAGTTCCGAGAAAAACAGGAACTTATAGATTATTATATGGACCTTATATTTTTCTGGGAACATACTGTCGATAAAGGGTGGATGTCCGCCATAAATGCATTTGCGGATGCTGTTATTACGGGGCAACCTTGTTCTAATGCCGCAAAGGCACAGGATGGTTTACATTCCAGCATGGTCGGCCATGCGGCAATGAAGAGCAGGGAGACCGGGAAAGTTGTATATCTATAAATCTTATCCGGTGTTTTTACCAGTGAACCCGGGGATTTAAAAACTTTAAGTGTGTCAACCCGTTGATATTATTTCTTTCCTTTACCAGCATGCCTATGCCGTATATTTCCCTGTTTTCCAGCAAACTGCGGAGGACTCTGTCCGCGGGACTACGCAGGAATATATGAATTTGCATGCCCGGATCAAAGGCGTTTTTATTATGTGAAAATTTGTATTCGAAAGCGGGGAATGAAAAAAAAGGGTAAATATGCTATTCTGTATTGTTGTCAGTGAGGGGAGGATATGGACGGAACGAAGGAAACAAGTGAGCGTATTGCACGGTACGG
>CAYPTS010000064.1:0-11918 GCA_964413825.1 uncultured bacterium | reverse complement strand
CCGACCTCTGGGGCTTGCGGGAAGCCAAGTACAAAGAACTCCTTGAAAACGACATCAAAACAATCAAGTGGAAAGAACTCTCGCCGAAGTCCGGCTTCCACCTCTTTGTCCCGCGCGATGAAAAACTCCTCGCCGGATACGAAAAACACACCAAAATCACAGATGTTTTCCCTGTAAATGGTGTCGGAATGACAACAGCCAGAGATAGTTTCGTTATTGATAATGACCGAAGACAACTGCTCAACAGAATACGGCTTTTCAAGAACGATAACCGCTCTGATGATGAAATCCATCAATCCTTCCAGATAAACAAAAAGAAAGGCTGGATTATCAGGAAAGCATGGGAGATACTTCAAGAAGTTCGGGATGAAGAATTGGAAAATTATTTGCTACCTGTTCTCTACAGACCTTTTGATACAAGGTGGATATTTTATCATGATGCGGTTGTGTGGCGAACTGTAAAAAGGATAATGAAGCATATGCTGAAGGAAAATTTGGGATTGATTACTGCCAGAAGCAATAAATCAAACAAAATGGACCATTTCTTCTGCACGAATCTTCTTATGGAAACAAAGTGTGGTGAGGCAACTACGCAATCCTACCTTTTCCCTCTCTATCTATATCCGGAAGGGGAAGGGAGTGGAAAGACACCCAACATCAGCCCTGAACTGCTCAAAGCCCTTGCGGAGACCTACGGGAAACAGCCGTCGCCGGAGGAGATTTTCTACTACATCTACGGCATCCTCTACTCCAACATCTACCGCAAGAAATATGCGGAGTTTCTGAAGATAGACTTCCCCCGCATCCCGTTCACAAAAGACCGGGAACTCTTCATAAAGATAGGCGGTCTCGGCAGGAAGCTCGTTGACCTGCATCTCATGCGGCAAGGAGAGCCCGCGGATACCTCGATAAAGTTCCAGGGGCAGGGCGAAAACACCGTGGAGAAGCCGGTCTACAAGGAAACGGAAAAGCGGGTGTATATCAACAAGGCACAGTACTTTGAGGGCGTTGAAAAGGACGTGTGGACATACCAGGTTGGCGGGTACCAGGTCATGGACAAGTGGCTCAAGGACCGCAAGGGCAGGCCGCTTACCCACACGGACATCGTCCACTACTGCAACATCGCCTCCTCCCTCCAGAAAACCCTATCCATCCAGCAATCCATGGATACCCTCTACCCCGCCGCCGAAAAGACGTATTGACAATACGGGTTTACGGTGTATAATATATACAGGGGGTGATACACATGCGCTTGAACATCACATTGCCGGACACCTTGGAGAAAGACCTGGAAAAAATACCAAACAAGAGCAGGTATATAGCAACGGCATTAGAAGAAAAAATCAAGAGAGAAAAACGGTTGAATCTTATCAGAGAATTGCGGGAAGGATATCAGGCCACACGGCAGGAAGATAAGGAAATAAACAAAGAATGGGAAGCTGCCACTCTGGAAAAATGGGAGTAGACAATGAATTTTCCACATAGAGGAGAAATCTGGCTGGTCGCTCTTGATCCGGTGAGGGGTCATGAAATAGGTAAAACAAGGCCCTCTGTAATAATTTCAAACGACGTTAATAATCAATATTCAGACATTGTAACCGTACTGCCGATTACTTCTAAAATAGAAAAACTTTATCCTTTTGAAACTCTGCTTGGGTCACCAACTACAGGACTCACCGTGACATCCAAAGTAAAATGTAATCAGGTCAGGAGCGTTGATAAAGAACGTCTGATAAAATATACAGGCTATTTGTCCAACGAAGAACTTCAACGGATCGAACAATCTCTGATGATTCATCTTGCTATAGAGATATAGATATCCGTTCTCTCTTATAGCGCTTCTATAAGACATGCTATGAAAAAGAAAAACAAGAAGAGCCTTCTTGAAAAGAAAATGGCAGATAGAAAGTTCCGTGAACAATTTGAGAAAGAATACCCCTTATTTGAGTTGGAAGTACAGAAGTTGAAAGAGGGGTATATTGCCACACGGCAGGAAGACAAGGAAATAAACAAAGAATGGGAAGACGCTACCCTGGAGGGATGGAGAGAGGAACTCTCTTCCGATGAGATAGTTGCGCTTGAAAAAATCTTCCAGAAACAGCGGGGGAGTAAGATAATGAACGCCGAAGAATTCAAGAAATGCGGACAGGAGACGGAGAACTGGTGAAAGGGAATTTTCCAACCGTTTGTTCAGCCATTTCCATGTTCCTGGCATCAAGAATCTCCGGCAAGTTTTCAATCTCTACAGGTATTTCCCTGACAAACCGTTCCTCTTCTTCGCAGAGAGACAACTCAATTCTTTCCTGCTCTTCTCTGTGACGGTCGGTAACCCTGATTTTTTTTGTAAATAATTCCCGGTTCAACGGCTGGCCGGCGGGAGAGGAACACCCTCCGATATACCAGGGGGAAAATAGTGCATAGGACGGATTTCCGCTGCAAATCCAGCTTGAAGAGAGAAGCCCGGGCATCTCCCTTCTTATGACGTGAATGTATGCCGAGAGTGTCATCGTAGGCTGGCTTTCAGTATCGTTGTTTATGCTGAACGGATAGTTGGCAAGGTCCCTCGCAAGTTCCATCAAAAGAGTTGGGGCGGCATCGTTGCCCGACAGCATTTCTCCGACTCTCCGATACCTGGTATGACTGCTCTTGACCGCATCCAGCCCGTTGCCGGAATCGTCAATCCATTTTTTCGCGCCGGGAAAGCAGAAGTCGTTTGTCCTGAAAAGAACGCCGTCTCCTATAAATTTATAAGTCAGATTTTTAGAGGTATTCTCCACCACCAGCCCTTTATCCCTGTCGGCAAAAAGGAAAATCATCCCTCGGCTGCTTCCCGCCGTGCCGCACGCTCCCCCTCTTATTATTTCCTGCACGACTTTCAGCGCTTCTTCGCAATTGCCTGCCCGTTCGGCGACTATCCTTAACAGGTGGCAATCTGAAAAACCCGTTGAGGAAAGTTCGTCTTTTATTGTGATGGAACCCGAGTTATTAGCCCCGGCAAGTCCCTTTTCATTCAGGAATGTCGCCACCCCGAAATCCCCTATGGTCCCTGCCGCGGTGTACTTGTAACACCCGTCCGCCTGCTTTATGAAAAAGTACTGGGAAAACGGTATCTGGTCCCTGTTCTTATGCAGTATGTTGTCTCCCCCGCGGAGAGAGTTTATGGACAGTACCGAAGAACAGTCCCCTTCCATGCCTACCGGCTTGTTTACGTTGAGCATTATTATATCTTCGGGCGATACCCCTGTGACGGAACGGACGCCTTCAAGTTCTTCCAGCCAGTGCGGGGTGTAAACCTTGAGGATGTCGTTCATTGCCCTAACCTGCGGGCTGAATAGTTCCCTTGTTTTTTTGGAGAGGAGAGACGTTCTCTGCATAAGGACATCCTTAAACATGGAACCGCATGTTGCCCCTGTCTCATAAGGAGTGCCTTTTATTGTAATTTTTTCCATGTGCAATTATTCCCCGGTTTGTTCTGTCTTTTGCGGTTTCAGGTTACGGGAGATGAACTGCCTTCCCTGTCTCTGCCGATTTCTCCGCAGCCAGGCCCACGGCTACCGCCATCCTGCCTATCTCCCCGGAGGCTTCCGGAACCACGCCTTCCCTGATGCACTGTGCGAACCTTATCAATATCCCGCGATTGCCGTCTCCATTGAAAGGACCGGGAATATTACCCTCTGTTTTTATCTCATGCAAAACCCTGTCCCTGTTGCCGGCATACCTGACTTCCACGTTGTTGCCCAGATCAAATCCGCCGGTTCTGACCATGCCTTTGCCGCCCGCCGCTCCCATCTCCCGCATGTGAGTGCCCACCCCGGATTCGTAGCGGTGCGGCAGTCCCGCAAACATGCATATCCCCAGCATTGCCCGTGTACCATTCTCGTAGTCCACGGTTACCCACGCGTTATCCAGTATGTCGCTTTCTATGCCGAAGGGCTTATGGATAACATCCTGTCCCCCGCTGGCAAAGACCCGGCAGGGCTTTGAGCCGGCAAACCAGTTGAAGAAGTCAAAATGGTGGCAGCTTTTCTCCACCAGCAGTCCGCCGGATTTCTTCCTGTCAAACGCCCACTTCATCGTCTCCGGAAAAGGATTGCGGAACTCTTTCAGCCACAGCATGACGGGTTTACCTATCTCTCCCCTGTCAACCAGTTCTTTCATTTTGTTCAAATGGGCATGGTAGCGCATCTGCTGTCCTATCATCAGGACCCTACCTGCTTTGTTTGAAAACTCTATCATCTCGCCACATTCTTCGACGGTCAGGGCCATGGGCTTTTCGCAGTAGACGGACTTGCCGGCCTTGAAGGCATCTATGCAAATATCCCTGTGGGTGAACTGCGGAGTAAATATGAATACCGCCTCTATCTCGTCTGTTTTCAGAATGTCCCGGTAGTCTTTATAAACCCGTACATTCCCGAGTGAATCAGCCACGCTTTCCATGTTCTTCTCGTTAATATCTGCGACGGCGGTTATCCGATAGGCATCGTTGGCGGCTATGATGCCGGCCATGCCTTTTCCACGCAGCCCGTAGCCGATGATTCCCGTTTTGATTGTTTTCGCGGTATTCATTATCTTGCCTCTCCCCGGTATTTTTTCACAGCTGTTCTATTTTTATAGCGTCCATCCAGAAATCGCCCTGGCAGTTAAAGAAAATCGTCAAGGAAAGCGTTGCCGCTTCGGGAGGCGTTTTCAGCATTCTTCTGACAGGCGTCCATTCCTGAACCTTCTCCTTGAATGCGCCCCCGAACCAGACATATTCCTTTACAGGCGTTATATTCTTCCCGGCCGCATCAAGAAAATAGATGCGAACTGACGGGAAAACCGGCTGTCTTAACCATTTGCTGGATTGATCACTGTTTTCTTTTACGTTATCTGCCCTGTAGACAAGAGAGGCAAGGTAAACCCCGTCCGTCTTGAAGTGCGATAAATCCGCCAGTCCGCCAATCTTTGTGGCGGAGCACCGATGCCAAAGCTTTTCCTATCCATTTTCTTCCTCCTTGCCCTGGTTTTGAAATCAGGGATTTTTTAATAGCCGGCAACTTCTTCTGAAATCAGTGCGGATGCACCTAAAGCTCCTACATTCTGCTCCAGACTGCTGAACTTTATCGTCAGGCTGTCGCTCACTTCTGAAATTGCCCTGGTTCTCACGGAAATTCTCAACGGTTCAAGGATAAACTCCTTTGCACTGACTGCCTGCCCGCCTATAATAACCAACTCCGGATTGAACATATTTGCGACGTCTCCTATCCCCTGCGCGAGGAACGGAACAACTTCTTCAAAGACAATCAGTGGGATTCTCTCCCCCTTCCGGGCAGATTCCACGAGGCAGTCAAAATCCAGATCTCTGGCGGGAAGAGAATTACTCACGTTCTGGGAAATCAACTCTCTTGCCCTTTTTACCATGGCAGGACAGGAAGCAAAGGTTTCCAGACAGCCCTTGTTCCCGCACCTGCATCTTGGGGCGGATTCACCTCTGTCAATGGAGATATGGCCGATTTCTCCTCCCATACCGTTGATTCCCCGGAAAAGTTTCCCGTCCAGAATTATGGCAGACCCGATTCCTTTCCCTATGTGAATATAAATAAAGTTCCTGGCATCCACTGCTGAACCGAACCTGCTTTCCGCAAATCCTTTTGCGCGGGCATCATTTTCTATTACGACGGGCTTTTGAAATTTGTTTTCAAGATTTTCTTTCAGGGGATAGTTTTGAACGTTTATCCCCGGACTGTGGACAACTATCCCTCTTTCAAAATCTATTGAACCTGACAAACATATGCCGATGCCCTTAATCCTGTTCGGGAATGAGAAATTCTTCAGGGCATGCGTAACGGAGTTTTCCACTCTTCTCTGAAGATCTTTTTCGTTGAGAATCCGTCCTTCAATATCAGAAGCAAACCTCTCGTTCCCGCAGTTATCCATTATCACAGAAATGATGTTTTCTTCAGAGACCTCAAGGCCGAGAAAAAAGCTGTAGTCGGGGTTTATCTTTAACGGTATTACTTTCCTGCCCGAGCCTTTTGCGCCCTTTAATACCTTTCTTGATTTTCCCGTACGTTCTGTCAAAGCTCCTGCCCGTATCAGGTCATTCACCAGATTACTTACCGTTCCCAGGGATAATCCGGTCTTCTCCATAATTTCTTTCCGGGAAGACGTTTTTCTCTGCCTGATGAACTCAAGAATTACTTTCTTATTTCCTTCCTTCATATCCTGGTGATTTACTTTGACCATTTTGGCGTTTTTCCTAGTATTTCACGTTCTATAAACAAAATACCATATTTTGGGGTTTTTGTCAATTTTTATTTCATGTTCTGAAATTATTCCATCTCACCTTGTGTTGATAATACCCGCCTGCGGTGTATAATGTATGTCAAACGTCAATATTAGGGGGTACTTATGAAGAAACTTAAGGCGGCGGTTGTGGGAACGGGGTGGGTTTCGGGAGAGCACATGGCGGCATACAAGGCCAATCCCTGCACTGAACTTGTGGCCGTGTGCGCAAGGAGAAGAGAGTCAGCTGAAGCCAAACTCAAGGAGTACGGGTATTCGGCGAAGATTTACACTGACTACGAAAAGATGCTGAAGGAGGAGGAGATAGACATTGTATCAGTATGCACGCCCAACCACCTGCATGCCGAACAGGCAATCATCGCGGCCGAACACAAAAAGCATATCCTGATAGAAAAACCGGTGGCTCTGAAAGAAAAAGACCTGGACGACATGCTAAAGGTGATACGGAAAAACAAGGTCAAGACCCTGGTGAGCTTTGTCCTGCACTGGAACCCTCTGCTCATGATAATAGACAACCTGTTGAAAGACGACGCTATCGGGGACATTTATTACGGCGAGGTTGATTACTACCACGGGATAGGACCATGGTATAAACAGTATCTCTGGAACGTGAAGAAGGAGATAGGAGGAAGCAGTCTCCTGACCGCCGGATGCCACGCGGTTGACGCACTTTTGTGGTTTGTGAAGAGCAGCCCGTTGAGGTATTCTCCTGCAGTACGCGAAGCAAGTCGCGTGACTACAAGGAGTATGAGTATGACCCGACCAGCGTAACGATGGTGCGCTTTGAAAACGGCTCCATAGGCAAGGTCACTTCCTCCATTGACTGCAAGACCCCTTACATCTTCAACATAGGGCTCTTCGGGTCAAAAGGGACAATCAGAAACAACAAACTTTTCTCTCACAAGCTTTCCGGGCAGACCGGCTATGCGGAAATACCGACAATACTGCCTGACAGCGGGGACGTCAGACACCATCCCTTTGAGGGAGAAATTAATCAGCTTGTGGATTGCATACTGAACGACAAGAAACCTTTTCCGGACATTGAAAACGCCGCCGTCGTGCACAGGGTGGTTTTTGCGGCAGACCTGTCCGCAAAGGAAGGCAAAACTGTAAAACTTTAGTACGGAGTCCGGCAGTTCACGGCAGACGCAAAACGACATCCCCGCGGGCGCTTGACTTTTAACCTACTTTAGAGTATGCTACTTACGAGTAGGTTATTATGGCGAAGGAGGTGTCCTCCATGAAATTTCTGAACAGAACGCAGGAACTCGCATCTCTGGACAACAAATGGAACGAACATGTCCCTCACCTTGTAGTTGTATACGGCAGGCGGCGTGTCGGGAAAACCGAACTTATAAAACAGTTTATCAAGAACAAGCCGGCAGTATATTTTCTCGCGGACAGGCGGACAACTACAGAACATCTGCGTGAAGTCGGCAGATTATTTGGTGCTTATTTCAAAGATTTCGTCCTGGAAAAGAGAGGTTTCGGGGAATGGATGGAAGTATTTCAATATCTTGAGAGATACCTTCATGAACCTTTTGTATTTGTGATTGACGAATATCCCTACCTTGTAGAAGTTGACAGGTCCATTAGTTCGGTTTTCCAGAAAGGATGGGACGAGCATCTCAAAAACACAAATATCTTCTTTATCATGTGCGGTTCAAGCATCTCAATGATGGAATCTGAAGCGCTGACGTACAAGTCCCCGCTTTACGGAAGGAGGACCGGACAGATTCTTGTGCAGCCTCTCTCCTTTCATGAAAGTTGGAAGTTTTTCCCAAAACAAAGTTTTGACGAATTCCTCGGTATCTATACCATTACGGGCGGTTTACCGGCATATCTCATGCAATTATCTCCGGAACTGTCTCTCAAGGAGAACATTCTGAAAAAAATATTCCCCAACACTGAATTCCTGCATAATGAGGTGGAGTTTGTGTTGAAAGAAGAATTGCGCGAACCGAAAAACTACCTTTCCATCCTCCGGGCTATATCCATGGGCAAGAGAAAATTCGGAGAAATAGCCAATGAGACGGCTCTGGAGAAGAACGTTCTTACAAAATACCTGAATACGCTGGAACACCTCAAACTCATTGAAAAAGAGGTCCCTGTTACCGAAAAAAATCTTCTCAAGTCAAGAAAAAGTTTGTACGTAATTACCGACAATTTTTTCCGTTTCTGGTTCCAGTACGTATTCCCCTATAAGAGTTCCCTTGAAATCGGGCAGTTCAACGAGGTATTAAGAATAATTAATGAAAGTTTTCCTCTGTTGCAGGCAGCAACGTATGAAAAGGTGTGCCGAGAGGTTACATGGAACCTGTCGCATAAGATTTTCCAGTTTGAGCGGGTGGGAAAATGGTGGGAGAAAGAGCAGGAGATAGACGTAGTGGGAGTAAACCGGCAAACCGGACAGATACTTTTCGGCGAAGCAAAGTGGTCTGTAAAGCCCGTAGGAATAAATATTTTTGAGGCATTGAAGCGAAAAGCGCATTTGGTGGATTGGGAGCAAAACTCAAGAAAAGAGCACTTCATTCTCTTCAGCAGGAACGGATTTACAAAAGAAATGCTGAATGTTGCGAAAAAGGAAAATGTTTTTCTGGTCGAAAAAGACCGTCTTTTAGAGGGGGGGAAATGAAGATATTTGTGATGACGGACATTGAGGGAGCGGCAGGGGTTGTTGATTTCGAATCGCAGGGGTACAGTACAGGAAAGTACTACGAACAGGCAAAGGAACTGCTGACCGAAGAGGTGAACGCCGCCGCGCGCGGGGCAATAGATGCAGGGGCAAAGGAGATACTGGTGGTCGACGGGCACGGGCCGGGCGGGATAGTATACGAGAATATCCATCCCGAAATACAACTCCTCCACGGCAGGCCGGTACCGACCTTCTGGGGAATTGACGGCAAGAAATGGGATGCGATGTTTCTGCTGGCCCACCACGCAATGAACGGGGTGGAAGACGGCAACCTTAACCATTCGTATTCAAGCCTTACGGTTGTAAAAATGCTCTTAAACGGCAAGCCCGTAGGGGAAATAGGAATGACCATCTACCTTGCCGGCTGTTACGGCATACCCTGCACCCTAATCACCGGCGACGAAGCCGCCTGCAGAGAAGGACAAATGTACGTGCGGGATGTCGAGAAAGCAGTGGTGAAGCGGGGGCTTAACAGAACCTGCGCCATTTCCCTTTCGCCGGTGAAGGCGAGGGAAATCATACAGAAAAGCGCTTACAAAGCGGTGAAAAAAACAAAAACTATCCCTCCGGTCAAGATAAAAGGAAAATGTGAACTCGTTATCGAATACATCTCCTCCGCTCACGCTTTTTCACATGCCCAGAAACCATGCGTTGAACTCATAGACGGCAGAAGCGTGAGGATACGCGGCAAAAACTTCATTGACCTGTGGGAAAAATGGCGCGGGTAGGATAAAAAATTGAGGCAGAGAATAAGTCTTTACATTGAAGGAAGGGTACAGGGCGTAGGGTTCAGGCCGACAGTCTACAGGCATGCATTAAAACACGGCATTTCCGGTTTTGTCCTTAATGCTTCCGACGGCGTTTACATCGAAGCGGAAGGCAGTTCGTCGAACATCAAAGAGTTTATTGACAGCGTAAAGTACCGCCCTCCCTTTCATGCCGTTATAAAGAACGTTTCCATAGTCTATTCGCTACCGCTGAAAAACGAGGCGGGGTTCAGGATAGAAAACAGCCGTCCGGATTTCTCCGGTTTCAGACTCGGGGGACAGGCAGGACAGCCGTCTGCCAGAACCGAGGTCTCTCCGGACATTGCCACATGCAAAAAATGCCTTAAAGAATTGCTCAACCCGGCTGACAGAAGATACCTGTTCCCTTTTATCAACTGCACCGACTGCGGACCGAGGTTCACCATCACAAAGGACCTGCCGTATGACCGGAAAAACACCACCATGGACAGTTTTATGCTGTGTCCGGACTGTTATACCGAGTACATAAATCCCCTTGACAGAAGATTCCACGCCCAGCCGGACTGCTGTTTTGCATGCGGTCCGGAATTCACCCTTCTCAAACACAGCGAAAAGACCGTCTCCGGCGCCGCGGCGGTACAAACCGCGGCAAGACTTCTCTCCGAAGGGGCCGTTATCGCCGTAAAAGGAACCGGGGGTTACCACATTATGTGCGATGCCGGAAACCCTGCGGCGGTAAAAACCGTCAGGGAAAGAAAGAAAAGGGGAGACAAGCCGTTCGCCGTCATGGCAAAAACCCTCTCTATTGTGGAAAAACACTGCATTGTAAACGAGCATGAGAAAAGCATTCTTTCTTCATGGCAGGCGCCGGTCGCGATACTGCGGAAAAAGAAAAACTGCGGTCTGCCCGAAGAGATTGCTCCCTTCAACAATTCTCTGGGATTCATCCTCCCCTATACGCCCGTGCACCACCTGCTGTTTTTTTACGGGGCTCCGGAAGTTCTTGTCGCCACGAGCGCAAACGTTTCGGATGAGCCCATAATTTTCAGGGACGATGAGGATTCCCACGGCAAACTTTACGGCATTGCCGACTGCATCCTCGCCAACAACAGGGGCATACATGCCGGGTGCGACGACTCGGTGGTGAAAAGTTGCAAAACGGACGCCGGTTTCTTTTTCCTGCGCAAGGCCAGGGGATACATTCCCGAACCTATCGCAACCGCAGAGGTTTTCAGGAAAGAGGTATTTGCGGCGGGCTCTCACGAGAAAAACACATTCGCTTTCGGAAGAAACAGGGAAATAATCGCCAGCCAGCATATCGGCACGGTAGATAGCGTTGAATCCCTGAATTTCTACAAATACATGTACGCCCATTTCAAACAACTGTTCGGTTTCCGGCCGGAAGCCATCGCGTACGACCTGCACCCGGACTACATTACAAGTCAGTTTGCGGTTGAAACCGCGGAGAAGGAAAAACTCTTGCGTATCGGCGTCCAGCACCACCATGCGCATATCGCCTCCTGCATGCTGGAAAACGGCCTTCCCAACAGGAAAATCATAGGCGTTGCGCTGGACGGTACCGGATACGGGGAGGACGGGGACATACGCGGGGCAGAAATCATGCTCGCGGACTACAAAGGTTACGAAAGGCTTGCATGCCTTGATTACACGCCTCTGCCCGGCGGCGAAAAAGCGATAGAGGAAGTATGGAGAACCGGGTTGTCTTTTCTGCACAAGGCGCTCGGCGAGGAAGCGTTTAAACTCGACCTGCCCCTGTTCAGACAGGTTGAAAAAAACAAAATCCATGCAGTGAAGGAAATGCTGGAAAACAACATAAACTGCCCGCCCGCCTCGAGCATGGGACGGCTATTCGACGCGGTAGCCGCCATCACCGGCATCAGAACTGCGGCAACGTATGACGCACAAGCCGCGGTCGAGGCGGAAATGGCGGCGGAAGAAGCGGAGACAAAACTGTCCCCTTACAGGTTCGAAATAAAACCCGCCCAAATTCTCCCGCACCTCCCAGTTATAAAGGGAGATTTGCTTATCATCGACCCTGCGCCGGTTATCAGGGACATCGTGAAAGATACGCTGAAAGGCGTTCCGGCACCCACCGTCTCCTATAGATTCCACGCCGGGGTTGTGGAAATAATTACAGAAGTCTGTAAAGCAATAAAGCAAGAAAAGAATAT
>CAYPTS010000063.1:0-12100 GCA_964413825.1 uncultured bacterium | reverse complement strand
GACCCGAGCCGTAGTGGGAGGCGAGCGGCGCCGATTCCTGTACCGCCCACTGCGCCCCGAACCGACGGTTTTTGTCGGATTGCTTCGTCATTTAAAGCATTCATAGATGACAAGGACTGAGGGGCTTGAGATTTTTGAACAGCGGAGGGCAGACCTCCGTATTTTTTTTGCAGAGGAGAACAGCATGGATGAGCGATTCGGCGCAGGGCTGAAACTGGCGGAGAAAGCGGGGTTTTTTTTGAAAGAGAGCCGCAGTAAGGTGGAAGTGTTCAAAACAACCGACTATGATGTTAAGTTGAAACAGGATACCGCAAGCGAGGAGATAATCATCGGCGCGGTTGAAAAGATGTTTCCCGCGGACGGATACGTCTCAGAGGAACGCGGAAGTAAGGAGAGCGTTTCGGGATACGTCTGGACAGTCGACCCGCTTGACGGCACGGTCAATTATTCGAGAGGCATCCCGCACTGCTGTGTATCGATTGCCTGCCGGAACAAGAAAGGGGCGTTTGGCATCGTCCACGATTTTTTCAGAGGGGAGACGTTTACCGGAATGACCGGCAAAGGCGCTTTCCTGAACGGAGAGAAAATAAGCGCAAGTCCGGTTGAAAGTCTGAAAAATGCTATCGTATCTTTCGGCCTGATGAAGGGAAAGGAAGAAATCAGGTCGGGACTTTCCGTTCTGTCGGATGTCGCTTTGAAGGTAAAGAAGGTAAGGAGCATGGGGGCGGCGGCTCTCGACCTATGTTATATCGCGGCGGGCAGGACAGACATGTTTTTCGAGGTAGGGCTTTACCCGTGGGATGTGGCCGCGGGTAGAATTATCATAGTTGAGGCGGGGGGCAGGTACCTTGAATTTTCTTCTGGAAGCCAGACGCTCAGTTGCGCTTCCAACGGGCATCTGGACACGGAGGGTTTATGCCGAAATCTGTTAAAAACATAGTAGAAGATACGGTTGGCAGTATCGTGAAGCCGGTTAACAAGATGGTTGTAAAGCCCGTCACAAATATTGTTGTCAAGCCTATGGCAAACATTGTCAAACAACCTGTAACCGGTCTCGTTGAAGGGTTCAACTTTTTCATGAAGAAACTTGAAGAAAAATCTCCCGCCGCGGGGAAAGAAGGCGTTGAGATTGACGGGTTTGTCAACGTTCTTCTAAACGAGATGAAGGACGTGGAACAGGGTATCTTCGCTTTTTTCAGCGAAATGCTGTTTATGAACCAGCTTTCCGAAAGGATGGCGCAGGTTGAGAACGAAGTGACGCTGGTGAGTATACTGGGCGAAAGAATAAAGGAATTTCTGAAGCCGTATTTCATTGAGATTTTTTTGTGCGGTGCGGACAAGAAGTCTTTTCATCTTGCGTACCATTATCCTGCGGAAAAGGAATTCAACCCTGCAAGTGTAAAGGAAATTGCCGGAGAGTGTTTGGGCAAAGGGGAAAGCACGATATTTAACAACAGGAAGATAGACGGGAAAACATTTTCCGTTTTGACCGCACCCCTGCGGACCACCCGGGATAAATTCGGTACTGTCGTGGTGGGAAAAAGGGGCAAAAACAAGTTTAGTTCGGAAGATATATCGCTTGCCATCTCCGGTGCGGCTGTGGTTGGCTTCTCAATCAGCAACATGAAACTTGTGAACAACATAATTAAAAACGAACGGCTGGTTACGATAGGGGAGACCATAGGCGGACTTTCGCACGATATAAAAAATATCCTTACGAGTCTCGAAAGCGGCATCGCCATCATGGACATTGCCTCTGAAAACAACGATATGGAGATGCTGACGGAGGGCAGGCGCGGGGTCAAAAAGGGATATGAGAGGATGAAAAACCTGGTTCTTTCAATGATTGATTACTCAAGGGACAGGGAGATATCGGTACTCTCCGTTAACCTGAATAATGTAATCAGTGAAGCGGTTGATACCCAGAGGGAAGCGGCCGGGGAGAAAGGGGTGAAACTGGTAGAGGAGTATGACGGGAGCCTGCCGCCGGTCTCCGTTGACCCTGTCAGAATTGAAAGGATGGTCGTTAACCTTGTGCAGAACGCACTTGATGCGGTGAAAGAAAATACCGGCGTAATAAGGATAGGAACGAAATTCTCTTCCGAACAGGGTGTTGTGGATATATGGGTTGCGGACAACGGCTGCGGGATAGCGGAGGAAAACGTCGATAAGGTCTTTGATGTTTTCTATTCCACGAAAGGACAAAAGGGGACAGGGTTCGGACTCGCAATCGTGCAGAAGGTTGTTAAGGAACACTCCGGTGCCATTGAGGTCAGGTCTGAGGCGGGCAAGGGGGCAAGATTTATTGTGAAGTTGCCAGCAACAAAATCAGGGAATGCTGAACATTAAATCTCTGACAAAAAAAGATTCTTTAAATGAAAAATGAGAAAATGAGTTTCAGAGAAGCCACCATTAAGATTTTTGAAGGGAACATAGTGCCCTTTACTCTGTTCCAGCCCAGGATTGAGCCATGGTACAACTGGCACTCTTCACAAAATCTTTTGCCTGAAAAATATGGAGACCTTTCTCTTATGGGATTGTTTAACCTGCTTGACGTTTCCATGAGGTATCTGAACTCCGGCACAGGGATTCCTTCTCCTGTTGTCTTTGAATATGACGGTAAAGTGAGATTTACCGAAAAGACAGAAGAAGAGAGAAAACAGATTGTTATTGAGACTCCTTATGGAGAGCTTGTGCATACCTTCAAAAAAGGGTACCTGAATAGATGGTTAACTTTTGAGTTCCCGGTGAAAAAGAAAGAGGACTTCAAAAAACTTTCCTGGTTATACAGCCATACAAATATAAGTTTTGCAAAAAGATTTTTTGAACTTGGTGATGAGTTTTTCGGAGAGCGCGGATATCCGCAGTTTTTTGTTCCAAGGAGTCCATATCAGGCTTTATGGATTCAATGGATGAAATTTGAGGACTTGATATATGCACTGCAGGACTACCGGGAAACGGTTGAAGAAACAATGAAAGCAATCAAGCAATCTTACGATGGGTTATACCAGCAGATTATTTCATACGGCAAGGTGAGAATAGTAAATTTCGGAGAGAACATTGACAGCAATACGGTTCCTCCGCGTTATTTCGAGAGATACTGCATCCCCTTTTACGAGGAAAGAGCAAAACAGCTTCAAAAAGCAGGTATTCACACCCATATCCACATTGACGGGAGCTTCCATTCCCTTCTGGGCTATTTGAAGCACCTGCCCTTTTCTGCGCTGGAAGCATTAACGCCTCTTCCCCAGGGAGATGTGACGATTGAGGAGATAAAGGAAAATATAGGAGACAAGATATTGATTGACGGCATTCCGGGTATCCTGTTCTTGCCGGAGTACTCAAGGGAAGACCTGATGGAATGTGTGGAGAAACTAGTAAAGCTTTTCGCTCCGCGGTTGATACTGGGCATATCGGATGAGTTGCCGGAGGGAGCTCAATTTGAAGAATCAATGGAAAGAATTAAGTTGGTTGCAGAATACTGCAGAAAAACAGCAAAGGAAGTCTGAGTTTTTTTGACGAGGAGGGTAAAAATGGTTAGTTTTGAGCAGTTCAAGGAGATGGACATACGTATAGGCGAAGTTCTGGAGGTTGAAGAAGTTGAAGGAGCGGATAAACTATATCTTCTTACCGTGGACATAGGCGACGAGACGAGAAAACTGATTGCCGGAATAAAACCCTGGTATACGAGGGAAGACCTTGTGGGAAAGAACGTCGTGATACTTGCCAATCTCGAGCCCAAGGTGATACGCGGCGTTGAGAGCAATGGGATGGTGCTTGCCACCTTGAGCGAAGGCAAACTGTCAATTCTCACAACCGATAGGGAAAGCAAACCCGGCAGTAAAGTATCTTAGGAGAGGTATCCGATAATTTTGTATACGAGTTTTGCCGCAAGGAAAGAAGAATGAGTGAATTTCTTTGAGGGTGAAAGTTCCACGACGTCGAAGCCCGCTATCTTTACGTCTTTCCTGTGAATGAAGGTTTTTAAAAATTTAACGGTTTCGTACCAGTAAAAACCCCCGGGTTCCGGCGTGCCTGTTTCCGGCATTACCGACGGGTCGAGGAAGTCCACGTCAAAGGTAATGTAGTATGTGCCTGAAGGCAGGAATTTATTGAATGAGGAACCCCATTTTTTCCCCTCCATTTCATGCGCCCACAGTATCTTTACTTTTCTGGAGGTGTCCAGGAATTTTTTTTCTTCCATGCTTATGCTTCGTATGCCCGCGGAAAACACTCTGCACCCCAGTTCCGAAATTCTTCTCGTGACGCAGGCATGGCTGAATTTCGTGCCTTCGTATTTGTCCCGCAGGTCGGCATGCGCGTCGAAGCACAGCACGTTAAGTTTGCGGTGTTTATTAAGGCATCCTTCAACCAGTCCGAGCGAAACGGTATGTTCTCCGCCCAGTCCGATGACAATTTTATCCTGCCGGAAATATCCTGCGGCGGTCCTGCTGATTTCTGAAACCATTGCCTGCGGGTTGTTGCTTTTGGACTTGACGGGCGGAAGGGTTTTTATGCCGGTCCTGTACGGTTCGGCATTAATCTGTTCGTCGTACAACTCGATGTAATTGGATGAAAATATAATGCTGGCCGGCCCGTTTTTTGCGCCTTTGCCGCAGGATGTCGTTTCCTCGAAAGGCACCGGAAGCACAACAAACCGTGCATTTTTTAGAGACACTTCCGTTATCCCGAGAAAATTCAGGGAAGCATTTTTCATTTTACACAAGGAAGACAGCCGCCGCTATAACTGAAGTCCACAGTCCGTTTTTATCCCCTATGGCTGACTGTGTTATGTTTGTCGTCTTGACTATCCTGTTGGATACCTTCCATATTTCCTTTTTTTCGTCGTAAGAGGAGTCCGGGTCGAACTCCACGCCGAGGATTGTAGCCAGCATTGTCGCCGCCAGGTCTTCGGCGTAGTCGCCGGCTTTATCGTCGGTTTCGCCGAAGCCTTCGTGTTCGGACAGATATCCGTACTGGTTTTTGTCCTTGGGGATTGCCATCCCTACGGATGAAGTAATAAGGCGGTGAGGTTCATTCGTGCAGTTTCTGCTGATTACGGTATAGAGAATCTGTCCCGGTTCCAGCATTGAAAGTCCGGATTTTCGCGATATTAATTTGCACTTGGGAGGGAAAATACTCGAAATGGATACGAGGTTGAACTGCGCTATTCCGGCGTTTCTCAATGCACGCTCAAAACTGGTCAGTTTTTCCTTGTCTTTGCCTACGCCCTTAGTCAGAAAAACCTTTTTCGGCACCATGTTCATTTTTATTTTTCCTCCTTTGCCCCGAACCTCAGTCTTTTGTTGTGAGGGGTTATGATTTTGTTTCTTTTAGGCACAACGGGTCTTCCTCGAGAAAATCCCCGGTCATGCTGTAAGCAAGCGCCCTGCACCCGTAACAACTGCTAATTTTACACTGTTTACATTTTCCTTTCAATAATCTTCTGTCCCTTACGGATTTCAAAACTTCCGCTTCTTCCCAGATTTGCATCAAAGGGGTTTCGCACAGGCTGCCTATTTTCAGGGGAAACCTTCTGCATGGGAAAACAGTCCCGTCGGGCATTACCGCAAGTCCGTCAATGCCCACTATACATGGCGCCCCGAAAAGATTGAACCCTTTTCTTGTTTTCTGAACCATGAAGCCCCGGTATGGAGCGAGGTCTCCGGCGTCCGCTTCGGTGTCTGTTTTTTTACAGAGGACATCCAGGACTTTTTCCCATTTGCCTTTGGAGGCAACGGTCTCTTTTATTCCCCTGCCTGCGCCCCATGGTATGAATCGTTCCAGGATGAATGCGTTGAAACCGTAGAGGTTTATAAAGTCAAACAGTCCGGGGACCTGTCCGTCATTTTCATCCGTAAGCGTGAACATGAGTATCTTTCTAATTTTCGGCAGGGATGTTTTCAGTGTTCCGCAGGCATCTATAAACCTTTCGTACGTATCCGGGCCTCTGTAAAACTCATAAGATTCTTTTGTGGCGCCTTCAGCGGAGATTTTTACCGCCTTAAGTTTTTTCATGGTGCCGAGAAACTCGAGATTCTTTTCGTTCAGAAAAAAGCCGTTGGTTATTATGCCCAGTTCCTTGACGATGCCGGAACTGTCAACAATAGAAAGTATTTCTTTCCATCTCTTGTGTAAAAACGGCTCCCCGCCGGTTATGTCAAGCACAAGTTTCTGCCCCCGGCTTTTCACGAAATCCGCAATATCGGAGAATATTTTCTCTATTTCAGCGAAGGGTAACTCGCTTTTTGCCGTATAGGTATCCTGGTAGCAGTGCCTGCACCTAAGATTGCAGACATCGGTTATGTGCCATTGTATATGAAAGGTTTTTTCCATTTCCATTTCGGTATAGTATATATTATAATAAACGGAAGACAAAAGAACGGGGAGAAAAATGTACAAAAATATGTCGCTGGGAATATTCAGCGAGGGTACCGGGTTGAGGGAGAAGCTTCGGCTGGCGTCCGTCGGGGGATTTGAGGGCGTTGACATTGACATTAAAGAAGCGACCGCCCTTCTGGAAAAATATTCCCCTGCTTACGTAAAGGGAATGATAGATTCTTTCAACCTGAAGGCCGGGGCATGGACACTGCCTTTTGCCGTTGATGCGGAAGAAGATGTTTACGCGGAAGGCATGAAGAATCTTGAGAGGTATGTGCGTACGGCAAAAGAAATAAACGTTTTACGCGTTCTTGTCGCGGGCGGCGCATCGCCGGATAAAACAAGAGCAAATCTTTGCAGGGAAAGATTTGCCTTTCTGACAAAACTTCTCAAAAAAGACGGATGTACGGTTGCTCTGGACTGTCCCGGCGGCTGTAACGCCGATATGGAAGATGCGGGACTGGTTCTGAATGCACGGCGCTGGCATCTGTCCGGCGGAAGCGTGGAAGACTTGAAAAAGATTTCTAAAGACAGGGTGGTTTATGTCCGGCTCGGAGACGTAAGCGTCGATAAAACCGGAATGTATCTTCCGGGCGAGACAGGGGTTGTCGACCTTGCAGGATTTTTAAGCGCACTTGCGGAAATCCACTATGACGGACCCGTGGCGCCCGAACTGCCCGACAGGAATCTGTTGACACTGCCCGAAGAAATGGCGGTAAGGTTTCTGGGCGGTTCGCTTCTACGGGTATGGACAGGGATTTTTAAAGAAACATCGGGTTGACCCACGCCTTCCTGTTGTTTTTATCCGTTATTTCTATCCGCAGGTATTTTTCGTTTCCCTTTATCCGGTATTCAGCGTATTCCATTTCGTCCGTACCGGCGGTAATTCTCTCTCCCGCGGGAGTCAATGCGATAAAATCGACCGTCACCGCCGGGGAAAATCTTATTTTGACGGTTCCGGAATGTTGGTCAACCTGAAAGTCCTTTATAATAACGCCGGTTGAAGCGTAAAAAAAGCCGTTCTTTATTGAAGTAAACAGGTCTTTTTTTTCTTTCGAGGGAGATTTTACCATTATAAACCCGGTGGTGAGGTCTTTTTTCGAATGTGCGTCGTCAGAGGCAAAGCCGAGAATTCTTCTTCCTGCCTGCAA
The DNA here is from genome assembly GCA_964413825.1 of uncultured bacterium. Lineage (GTDB taxonomy): Bacteria > Ratteibacteria > UBA8468 > B48-G9 > JAFGKM01 > JAFGKM01. The sequence goes on along the minus strand of CAYPTS010000063.1, from coordinate 4,568 downwards.
AACTCCGTCAAAATGCACCGTGGAATATCCTTTGCCCATGAGGTTGTTGCACAGGTGGTTGTATACCTCTATGCCTGCATACCCCTGCAGTTCCACGAGGTCGGCTGCCGTCAGGTTGCTCCAGTAGGGATGGGCGATTACGGATATCGCCTCCTGGCGGTTTACCTCGTCAATAATCTGCCGGTTGGACATTCCTTCCGGGCTGAATTTTTCTTTCAGGCCTACGGCAACTATGTGGGTGTAGCCGGTGTTGATTTCGGCGCCGCGCAAAAGCGTCAGCCCGTCCGGTCCTTCCGCTGTCGTTATCCGGTTGTGGTCGGTGATACACAGGAAATCGTATCCTGCTTTCCTGTAAATTCTGCATATTTCTTCAGGGGAGTACTGTCCGTCAGAATTGTTCGTGTGAGTATGCAGATTGCCCTTGTACCAGATGCCTTCCATCGCGAAGGGATTGATGAAATTCATTTTTCGGTTAGAGCCCTTTCACGATTTTTTTAAGTTCTTCTTCGGACAGCGCCCCTGTTTTTTTCATTTTTATATTGCCTTTTCTGTCTATTATGACAGTCGTGGGGACAAACCTGACGCCGCCGTATAGCGACTCTACCTTGCCGTCGCTTATACATAACGGATAGGTTATCTTGTATTCCTCCGCCATCTTTTTTACTTCCTCCGGCTTGCTCCCTACGGCAATCCCTATGATTTCAATCCCATTATTGCAGTTAGAGTCGTAAAATTTTACAAAATCAGGCAGTTCCGTTTTGCACGGGGGGCACCACGTCGCCCAGAAGTTGAGGATAACCACCTTGCCCGCGTAATCGGAGAGTTTTACCGTGCTTCCCTTTAGGTCTTTCAGCGAGAAATCCGGTGCTTTTGACACTTCCGCTTTTGTGCAGGCGGTAAACATGAAAATGCAGCAAAGCAATGCCATGATGTTTTTTCTCATTATACCCTCCCTGTAGTACATTACGTTTTTTTGTTTTCCGCAAGAGCCGCAAGGCTTTCCTGAATCGAACTTAGATGGACCATGATGCAGCATTCTTTTTTAGCATCCCACCAGGAGCAATGTTCCTTGATGCATATGTCAAAGTCTTCCACGAACTCAGGCACGCCGAAGGTTGCTTCTCCTAACGGTCGTTTTTGGGACTTGAGACGTAACGGGCATTGCATCGTGCCTCCTTCACCCCGAACCTCCGTCTTTTACTGTGAGGGGCAAATGTTTTTCAATTAAACAAATTTCTTGATAGTTTCAAGGAACCCCGTTTTTATTCTTTTTAGAGATTCTCCGTTATCGGCTTCCATGCGTACTACCAGCGCAGGCTGGGTGTTCGATGCCCTTACCAGCGCCCATCCTTCGGGAAAGAAGACCTTTACTCCGTCGATACCGGAAATCCTGTTGTCTGTTTCGGCAAAAAACTTTTTTATGTTTTCAACTGCCGTGAATTTCTTCTCATCAGGCACTTCGATACGTATTTCCGGAGTCGAATGATATTTTTTTACCTCATCAAGGAGCGATGACGTTTTCCTGCCAGTATTATCCAGTATCTCCAGCAGGCGCAGGGATGCGTAGACCGCATCGTCGTATCCGTAGTAATCGTCCGCAAAATACAGGTGTCCGGAAAGCTCCCCGGCAAGCGGCGCTTTTTCGGCCTGCATCTTGTCTTCTATCAGGGAGTGGCCGGTTTTCCACATTACCGGAATTCCACCCGCCTTCTCAATTTCCTCTTCAAGCGCCCTGGTGCATTTGACGTCAAAAATAATTTTTGCGCCCTGGTGTTTTTTTAAGATTTCCCGCGCATAGATGATTAGCAACTGGTCGCCCCACAGGATTCCGCCGTTCTCGTCGACCACTCCCAGCCTGTCCCCGTCGCCGTCGTAGCCCAGCCCTATGTCAAGGTTGTTGCCGGTAACGGTTTTTATCAGGTCTTTGAGATTTTCCGGAACAACAGGGTCGGGCAAATGGTTGGGGAACGACGGGTCGCTGTCGGTGTACAGCGGAATGAAATCGATGCCCAGTTTTTCAAAAAGGGGAACCAGAAGAGGTCCCAGGGTGCCGTTTCCGGTATCAACGGCAACCCGCAGTTTCTTTTTGAACCTGAATCTTTCGAGCATAAGGTTCATATAGTCCTGCGATGCGTCTTTTTGAAAAAAACGGCCGTTTCCGGTTTCGAAATCATCCTTTTCAATCAAACCCGCCGCCTGCTGTATTTCTTTACCGTAGAGGCTTTTATTCCCGACGACCATCTTGAACCCGTTGAATTCCGGAGGGTTATGGCTCGCGGTAACCATGACCCCTGCGTCAAAATTATATTTATGCACGGCAAAGTACAGAACCGGCGTGGGAACGATGCCTGTATCGGTTACGTCGCAACCGGTTTCCAGAATGCCCTTGATGAGTTTTTCCTTGATTTCGGGAGTGGTAAACCTGTTATCCCCGCCGGTGCAGACGTTTTTTTTGCCCGCGCGCTTCACAATAGTTCCGAAACTCCTGCCAAGGTAATAAGGCAGGTCGCCTTTCAGGTCTTCTTCGTAAATAGCCCGTATGTCGTATTCCCTGAATATTTTTCTGTTTACCTTCATATGTTTTTATTATACATTATTACGGACAATTGACAAAAGGAGCTTGCCGTTGGTACAATAAAAGGGTGAAGACAATGAAAAAGGGTATGGCATTGTTGGAACTTGTGGTGGGGATAGCTATAATCGTTGTTCTTGCCGCGATAAGTATGCAACTTGCGGGTAACGTTGCGCAAAAAGCAAAAATTGTCAGCGCAAAAGCGCAGATAGCGCAGCTGGCGCTTCTTCTTGAAACCGTCAAGGACGATACCGGTTACTACCCGGCATTTCTTCAGCATCTTGCCATGGAGTCCGCACCTGTTCTTCAGGAAAAGGGATGGGACGGCTTTTATGCCAGTGCAGTTCCTCTCGACCCCTGGGGTTCTCCGTATTTTTACGAGATACCGCCTACGACCCTGTTTAGTTCGCCGCCTTTGCCCAGGGAGCACGGTAAGCCCGTTACATATACGTATTCATTTGAAACCAACGGGGGACCCGCTCTTTTGCGTGTTGAAAACTACGGGGTGACGGCGTGCGACATATATATCAACGGTGTTGAGGTGGTGCATGAAAGCGAATTCAAGAAAAAGCCTCAGCCTCAGATAATAGAAAAGGATATTACCCTGCTGGACTATAACAATATGTCGTCGCGGGTGAGAAGCAAGCCGGGAGAGTTTCTGATTATAAACATATCTTCGAGCAGCGTTCCTACCGATAAATATTTTATAGTCGGCAGTTACGGGAAGAATAAAAAAGAAGGCGGAAAGGAATTTGACCGGGATATTATCTGGCGTTCCAACATATATCCCAATTTCCAGTGAGGTGAATTATGCAGAAAAAACGACGTAAGAAATACCTGATAAACAAACCGCTACAGTTTGTCTATTCCGGCATTACCGTATATCTCCTGCTTATAGGAATAATGGTTGTCGGGATGGCCACCTATTACATAACGCTCAATACCATACTGGGACAATTGGAATCCATGGGAGGATTGATCCAGGCGTACGAGATAGTGAAGGCCATAAATCTTCTCCTGATGAAGCGCATCGGGATTTTATTCCTGGCAGTGATGGTTTTTGCGTTTATATTGGCGGTGTATTACCTTCACCGGATAGCGGGTCCCATGTTCCGGATGGAGAAGACCCTTAATGAGATTGCGGAAGGAAAAAAAGTCAACCCGATAAAACTTAGAAAGAAGGATTTTTTCAAATCCGTTGCCGACGCCCTGAACAGGGTGATAGAGAAGACTAACAAAGAAAACGCCTGATTTATGCGGCAGTGTCCGCCCAGAGTTTCTCGAGTTTATAAAATTCCCTTGTTTCCGGCAGAAAGATGTGCACCATTATCTCCGCGTAATCGAGCAGTATCCACTTACCGGTTTTGATACCGTCAACGGAAACAGGCGCATCCTCGAATTCCTCAAGAAGCGTATCGGCGAGCGTTTTCGCATGTACGGTGGAATTTCCGGAAGCTATTACGAAATAGTCTGCAATCCACGTCTGCTTTCCTACGTGCAAAATTCTTACGTCTTCCGCTTTCTTATCTTCCAGAATTGCCGTTATTTTTTTCAGTCTCGTATTAATGTCTTACCTCATTTCCCCGAACCGACCCTTTTTGCCATTGCGAGCGTTTTCTGCGCGGCAATCGCAACCTTAATACGAGATTGCTTCCTCGCTCCACCCCGTAGAACGGGGCAGGCTCCTCGCAATGACAAGCCGTGAGGGGCGTTGATTTTAAACTTCCCTTTTCTTAATTGTACTGCAATATTGTCCAAAGCGAAACATCTGCCCAGAAATTGCCCAGAAATTTTTTTTGACTTTTTTTTATTTGGGATATAATAAAAAAAAAAGAGATTTGACAGGAAAAAAAATCGGAAGTAGAATGTAATAAATAAATTCTTGTAATCGTTACAACCTAAAACCCGGGGGACAAAAAATGTTCGACAGGATTAAAAAAAGGAACGGTGAGACAGTGAAGTTCGAAGCGCAGAAAATAACCAATGCCATATATAA
>CAYPTS010000062.1:0-12427 GCA_964413825.1 uncultured bacterium | reverse complement strand
AAAAAATCATGTCCTTTTAGAAATTGTAAAATCCGTTATTCAACAAACTAAAAAATATTTGACAAAATATTTTGCAGGGTGTTTAATATATGCAAAAGGGAGAAAATGGTATATTTTGGGGAATTCAGGGGAAAGACAGACCAACAGGGCAGAATAGTCATTCCGGCGAAGTTGAGAACCCTCATTTCAGCCGGAAAGAACAGTCCCGTATATCTCATAAGAGGCCTGGAGAACTGCCTTTTTATTTTCTCCGAAAAAGAATGGGCCAGCCAGAGTACAAAACTTAAGGAACTCCCCTTCACCAAGGGGGACCCGAGAACATTCACCCGCCTTTTTTTCTCCGGCGCCTTCCAGTCAAACGTGGATAAACAGGGAAGAATACTCATACCGGCAAACCTTCTCGATTACGCGGGCATAAAAGAAAACATTGTCATTATAGGCGCGGGAACGCGAATTGAGTTATGGGATGAAAGCAAGTGGACGGAATATTATGAACGTTCGCTTAAGACCTACGAAAAAATATCAGAAAAGTTACTGGAGATGTAATGGAACATTATCCGGTATTAAAAGATGATGCCTTGAAATACCTGGATGTCAGAGACGGCGGGATTTACGTCGATGCCACATGCGGGCACGGCGGACACAGCCGATACATACTGGAAACAGGCAGAAAGATAACCCTGTACGGATTGGATAAGGATGCGGACGCCCTTAAAGACGCATCGGAGAAATTTTCCGCATTCGAAAATTTCAGGCCGGTGCATTCCGGATACGAAAATCTTGACGCGGTATTGAAGCGCGAAGGGATTGAGAGCGTAGACGGAATCCTGATGGACCTCGGATTTTCAAGCAACCAGATACATGACGGGGAAAGAGGGTTCAGTTTCCAAACCGAAGGACCTCTTGACATGCGATACGACAGAAGCGTTCCCCTGACCGCGGGAGATATCGTAAACACATGGAGCAGGAACGACCTTGTATATGTGTTTGAAAACTACGGCGAAATCTCAAAAGCAAAGAAATTCGTTTCGTCTCTGGTTGAAAGGCGCAGGGAAAAGAAGTTTGAAACAACTTCCGAACTGTCGGAATTCATAATGAAATACTTCGGATACAGAAAAAAAATACATCCTGCAACGAAATTTTTCATGGCTTTGAGAATTGCGGTAAACGATGAAATCGAAACAATACGGCAGGGGTTGAAAAAAGCCGCGGATACATTGAAAAGCGGAGGACGCCTCGTCGTAATTTCGTTTCATTCGATTGAAGACAGAATCGTCAAACATTTTTTCAGAAAAAACGAATCGCTGAAGGTTCTGACGAAGAAACCTGTGACGGCGGATAAAGAAGAATTGTCCGTCAATCCGGAAAGCAGAAGCGCAAAGTTGCGGGCGTGCGAGAAGATGTGAGTCCTCTCCCCCTCATCCTCAACCTTCTCCCCCGGGGGGAGAAGGAATTAAAATAGGAAGAGGAAGAAGGATGAGACAAAGAACCAACATGAAAAAACGCAGATGGTCGCTTTCAACACTGTGGACGTCTCTTATTATCCTGTGGATTTTCCTGTGTTTTTATGTGTTTCTCTATTCAAAACTGGTAGCCGTCGGATACAAACTGGAAGAAGCGAAGAAAAGTCATGAAGAGCTCGTTATGATAAACAAAACCTACAAGGCGGAGATTCTAAGCTTTTCATCTCCGGCAAACCTTCTGAAAACGGCAAATGCGGCCGGTATAGATTTGATGGCCAGCCCTTCAGGATGGTTTTACGTGGATGTAAAACGGGCAGAGCCCGCAGGAGTAAAAATCAATGATACGGCAGAAGCGGGAACGCGGTGAAAAGTCATTTGAGAAACGGCTGTTTTTGACAAAGATTGCTTTTCTTTTCCTGTTTTTCGTCGTATTCTCTTTCCTGCTGAAGGTACAGGTATTAAACCGGCCAAAAGAAGTCTCCGGCAAATACGCCAAGATAGAAGTCCCTGTCCCCCGCGGCACCATATACGACAGAAACGGGAAAGTGCTTGCAATGAGCATTCCGTTTTATTCCCTGTACATCGACTCATGGGCTGTCAAACACAGAGAAAAAGAAGAGCCTTCTTATGCCGCACGGCTGAAAAAAGAACTGCTATCTCTAACGGACGTTAAAACTTCCGAGATAGACGACAAGATGACCCAGAAATATCCCCTTATCAAAAGGGAACTATCCGTGGAAGAATATACTGCGTTGAAAGGTGCCGCTCTGCCAGGCACGGTATTCCTTCCCGGATATAAACGCCTGTATCCCAACGGCAGACTCGCATGCCATGTAATCGGGTTTTCGGGAACCGACGGTTACGGGCTGGAAGGTGTGGAACTTTATTATAACGGTCTCCTTAAGGGAGAAAACGGAGTTTCTCTTGTCCTGAAAGACGGCTCCGGGGACCTTATCCACTCCGTTGAAAAAAAATTGTCAATGCCTGTACCCGGGAAAGACCTGCACCTTACTGTTGACTCCGGCCTCCAGTTCATAGTAGAAGAAGAGATAGAGAACGTTTACAAAAAATACAACGCTGCAAGCGCATCGGCAATTGTCATTGACTATGAAACAGGGGAAATACTGGCAATGGCGAACGTCCCCAATTACGACCCTAACTTTCCTGAACGCTTCAATTCATCGAATAAAAGGAACAGGGCGGTTACCGACCTTTTCGAACCCGGCTCCACGTTTAAAATAGTGACCGCGGCCGCAGCAATCGAAGAAGGAGTATTTTCACCGGAAGACACGATAAGATGCGAAAAGGGAAAATGGTTTGTTAGAAACCATTACCTGCGCGACACCCATGAATATGACAAACTCACCATAAGTGAAGTCATTGAAAAATCCAGCAACATAGGAACCGTCAAAATAGCAATGGAACTCGGAGAAAGCAAGCTGTACGAATACTGCACCAGGTTCGGCTTCGGAACGACTACCGGACTTGATTTGCCCGGAGAAATCAGAGGTATATTAAGGCCCCTCAACAAGTGGTCCGGCTATTCAATAACGGCAGTTCCCATAGGACAGGAGGTCGGCATAAATGCCCTGCAGGGGATACGCGCAATGGCCGCAATTGCAAACAGCGGATACCTTATAAACCCGCATATTTTGAAAAGCGTACAGGGCGACGCTGAAGAAATCCTGACACACAGGGGAAAAAACAGAAAAAAAATACTTTCCGAAAGCACGTGCACAACCTTGAGGGATATTCTTGAAAACGTCACTGCGGCCTCGGGAACCGCGCCTCTTGCCAATATCCCCGGATACAGCATATCGGGCAAAACCGGGACTGCCCAGAAAATTATCGACGGCAGATACTCGAAAAGCAAATACGTCGCCTCATTCGTAGGATTCCTTAACAATCCCGAAGCAAAAATGCTGATTCTGGTAAAAGTTGACGAACCAAGGCCCATTTACTACGGAGGACTCGTAGCCGCCCCCGCATTCAGAAACATCATGTGGAGAACGCTCCAGCAGAAGAACGTTCCGCCTTCGGGAATTCTCCACGACCATCGGTTAGCGCTGAGGCAAAAACAATGAAAACAAAGGAACTGGCCAAACTGGTCGATTCAAAAAAGGTCTACAACCTCAATAATATGGAGGTGGCAGGCATTGCCTATGATTCGCGCAAAATCAAGGAGAATTTTGTTTTCGTCGCATTAAAAGGCAGTTTATCCGACGGACACCAGTTTATAAACGATGCCGTATCGAGAGGCGCAAAAACCATAATCGCATCGAAAAAAAGCGCCATACTTCCTTCAGACGTAGGAGAAATCCTTGTTAACGACACAAGGCAGGCACTGCATGCTCTTGCACCCGCTTTTTACGGGGAGCCTTCAAAAAAAATCAAGGTCGCCGGCATTACGGGCACCAACGGCAAGACAACCACGGCCTTTATCTTAAGGCAGATTATCGAAACTTCGGGCAGTAAATGCGGATTGATAGGAACGATAGCATACCAGGTCGGGGAAAGGATTGTCAGTTCGATAAACACCACTCCCGAGTCGCTCGACCTGCAAAAACTGTTTGCCGACATGCTTGAAGAGAAATGCGGGTGGGCGGTAATGGAAGTTTCTTCGCACGGGATAGACCAGGAAAGAATTGCAAACATAAATTTTGACGCGGCAATTTTCACCAATATTGCGTCTCACGAACACCTTGATTACCACAGAAATTTCAAACTTTACATGCTAGCAAAACTGAAGCTTTTCAGCCGGTACCTCGCTGAAAGTTCAAAAGATGGAAAAACAGGCATAATAAACGCCGACGACCCGAATTCGGGATATTTTATCCGGGCGCTTAAAAAAAATAAAATCAACTGCATTACCTTTGGACGTTCTAAATCCGCCATAAGGCTTCTCGACTACGAAATAAAAAAAGACGGCAACAGAATGGCGGTTGAGATTGGCGGGAAGAAAGAGGATTTCCACACGAAACTGCGCGGGCTGGGCAACGTGTACAACGCTCTTGCCGGAATTGCCTTTGCAAAATCACAGGACATCCCCGTTGATAAGGTAAGAGAAGCACTACAGGCGATTTCTTCCGTACCCGGAAGGTTCGAATCCGTAGACGAAGGACAGCCGTTTGACGTCATAGTCGATTACGCACATACGCATCATGCCCTTCAAAACCTGCTGAAATCCATAAAAGAACTAAAGCCCAGGCGCATTATACTCGTTTTCGGATGCGGAGGGGACAGAGATAAAAGCAAACGCCCGCTCATGGGAAAGGTAGCAGTTAAAATGGCCGACATAGTGTTTATCACGTCGGACAACCCGCGTTCGGAAGACCCTGAAAACATAATACGCGACATAGAAAAAGGCATTCCTTTCTATCTAAGGAAAAAATACGTCGCCATACCCGACAGGAAAAAAGCAATCAGGGAAGCAATTTTCCTCGCAAAGGAAGGAGATTGCGTCGTGATAGCCGGAAAGGGGCACGAGACATTCCAGATACTGGCAAGCACGACAACCCCTTTTGACGACAGGGAAGAAGCAAGGAAAGCTATACGCCTTGAAATCTTATAAAATAAGCCGCCCCTCGCCCTGCCCTCTTCCCCGGGGAGAAAAGTCAAAAGAACGGAGCGATTACAAACAAAATGGAACCGGTAAAAATCGGCAGGCTGGCATTATGGTGCAAAGGCACCGTCCGTGATAAGAAAAACCTCGACATTTACTGCCGCGGCATCTCTACGGATACGCGCACCATAAAAAAAGGCGACGTGTTTATCGCCCTGCGCGGCGAAAATTTTGACGGCCATAACTTCATGGATGCGGCGCTTGCAAAAGGAGCCTCCGCTGTCATTTCGGACGAAAAAGGCGCCGGAACGAAGCAAAAAACGATAATCGTAAAAAACACGCAGAAAGCCCTTGAAGACATAGCCGCGGGCTACAGAAAACAGTTTAAAACCTACGTAATCGGGGTAACAGGCAGTGACGGGAAAACAACCACGAAGGAATTTCTCAAGAAAACCCTTTCATTGAAATATAACGTCCGGGGCACAGAAGGCAATCTGAACAACCGTATAGGACTTCCCCTTTCAATATTCGGCATGGACGGAAAAACCGATTTTTGCATCCTCGAGATGGGCATGAACAGAAAAAACGAAATCCGGACCCTTGGAAAGATTGCAAAACCGCAGGCAGGGGTTATAACAACCATTGCATCGGCGCACCTGGGCTTCTTTAAAAACGGCATGGAAATAGCAAAGGCAAAAGCAGAACTGATTGAAACCCTCCACGGGGAAAAATTCTGCCTTCTGAACTACGACAACCGGTTCTTCGATTTTCTAAAGGAGAAAGCGAAACATGCAAAAGTGCTGAGTTTCGGGACTAAAGAAGGAGCCGGAATTCGCGGAATCATAGAAAAAGAGTCCAATGACTTTTTTACCTTCAGGGTTGAAGGAACGCCTCAATTGTTCCGGATAAACTTCTGGAACACCACGATAATCTATCCCGCACTCGCCGCCCTTGCGTTCGGCTCCAAATTCAAAATAAGCCCTGCCGAGACCGCCGGAATGTTTGAAAAAATAAAACCCCTGCCCGGAAGAGGACTCGTCCATAAAACCGGCGGCATTACGGTCATCGACGAAACGTATAACGCCAACCCGAATTCTGTCAGAGCGGCGCTCACCAATTTAAGCAGGAAAAACTTCGCGCGTAAAACGGCTGTCCTGGGCGACATGGGAGAACTGGGCAGATTTTCTTCCCGTTTTCACCGAAACATCGGGTTGTCCGTCAGAAAAATGGACATAGACAGCGTCGTCACGTTCGGAGAAAAAAGCAGAATCGTATCGGAAATATCTGGCAAACAAGGCAGGCATTTCGATGACGTTGAAAAACTGAACCTTTACCTGTCTGGCATCGCAAGAAAAGGCGATGCCTTTCTCGTAAAAGGTTCGAGAATAATGAGGATGGAACGTATCGTAAACCATATTGTAAACTGACCGCTTTTTACCCCGCTTTCCCTGCGGGAAAAAACAGGGACGCGATATAGAGATAAAGGAGAGAGAGATGCTCTATAAAATTCTGTATAATTTCACAGACTTCTGGTTTGGCTTCAATGTCTTCAGATACGTCACGGTAAGAACGGTTTTCGCCACTCTCACGTCACTGTTCATCTCGATAATATTCGGCGCAAAAGTAATCTCGGCGTTAAAACATCTTTGCCATCCCAACATGCTCAATTTCAGACAGGACAACAAGGAAAAAACTCCCACAATGGGCGGCCTGCTGATAGCCGGCAGTCTCCTGATATCCGTTCTCCTGTGGACCGACCTGCAGAACCCCTACATCCTTCTCCTCATATTCCTCTCCCTGTGGCTGGCGGCTCTGGGCTTCTGGGACGATTATATAAAACTGAAGCAGAAGAGCCACAAAGGTTTAAGACCTCTGGTCAAGATACTCGGACAACTGGGCATCGGTTTTATCGTGGGATGCATCCTGTATTACCATTCAGGGTTGAATTTCAATACCGACCTGCACCTGCCTTTTCTGAAAAAAATCATCATACCCATGGGTGCATATTATATTCTTTTTGCAACGCTTATAATCACTGCGACATCAAATGCGGTAAACCTTACCGACGGCATGGACGGACTTGCGATAGGATGCGTGTTAATGGTTGCACTTGCATACGGTGCGATATCTTACGTCGCGGGAAACGTGAATTTCGCCGGATATCTCAACATCCCCTATATCAAAGGCGCCGAGGAAATAACTGTTTTTGCGGGCGCTCTCATCGGTTCGTCGCTGGGATTTCTCTGGTATAACTGTTATCCCGCCGAAATCTTCATGGGGGATACAGGCGCCCTGATGCTTGGGGGCATAACCGGACTTCTCGCCATTATTATAAAACAGGAGCTTTCGCTCATAATCGTCGGAGGCATATTCTTTTTCGAGGCGCTTTCGGTAATCATACAGGTCGCATCTTTCAAAACGAGGGGAAAAAGGGTTTTCCTCATGACGCCCATACACCATCACTTTGAACTCAAGGGAATACCGGAATCAAAGGTGATTGTGCGCTTCTGGATATTGGGAATAATATTTGCGCTGTTCACGATGGTAACCCTTAAAATCAGGTAATGGAAATAAAAAATAAAAAAGTGGTCGTAGCCGGTTTGGGAAAAACAGGGATTGACACGGCATTGTTCCTTGCGGACATGGGCGCGCGCACATTCGTTACGGAAAGTTCCCGCGGCGAAAACGCCTGCAGAAATGCTTCTCTCCTGAAAGAAAAAGGAATAGAATGCGAAACCGGCGGGCATACCGAAAAATTCCTCGAAGGCGCCGAACTTTTTGTCGCCAGCCCCGGAATACCGGACACATCACTTCCGGTGCGGTACGCGAAAGAAAAAGGAATCCCTCTCATAAGCGAAATTGAACTGGCGTTTTCATTTTCAAAAAGCAGAAAAATCGTGGCAGTCACCGGAACAAACGGTAAAACCACCACAGTCTCTTTGACCGGGGAACTTTTCAAAAATGCGGGTCTCCCCTGTATCGTATGCGGCAACATAGGCAATACATTCATAGGCGAACTGGATAAAATCCAAAAAGACACATGGATAATCCTTGAAGCGAGCAGTTTCCAGATTGAACAAACAAAGACATTCAGGCCTTTTCTCGGATGCCTGATGAATGTTGCCGAAGACCATTTTGACAGGCACTCTTCGATGGAAACGTACGCAGCGGCGAAAAAACGCCTTTTTGCCAATCAGAACGAAACGGATATCGCCGTATTGAACTACGATGACAACTTTTGCAGGGACGCGGTTGGGGAAATAAAAGCAAAAAAGTTTTTTTTCAGCCATTCGGCCGCCGGCAGAAAGGGCGTTCATATCAAGGGAACGGAGATTTTTTCCAACCTCTCGGGCAAGGAAGAAAAAATTGCGGAAATTTCAGGAACCCGCCTGTGGGGAAAAGGGAACGAAGAAAACATGATGGCATCGGTTCTTATCGGACTTTTATGCGGCATCAGCGACAAAAACATCATAAGAAAAACCATGAACGAATTCATCCCCCTGCCCCACCGCCTTGAAAAAGTCGCCATGGTAAACAGCGTAGTTTTCATCAATGATTCAAAGTCCACCAACCCGCATTCTGTAATAAACGCTCTCGATAGCATTGAAGAAAAAAATAACACCGTCTTGATTATGGGCGGAAAAGATAAAAAGACTTCCTTTGCCGGTGTAATACCGCATCTTAAAAACAGGGTGAAGATGCTGGTACTGCTCGGCGAAACAAAAGAAATAATAGCGGAAGAATTCCGGGACACCGGCATTCCTCATGAAACCGCCGGTACGTTGAAAGAAGCCGTGCATACGGCATTAAGAAACACGGAACCCGGAGATATAGTCCTGTTTTCCCCGGGATGCTCTTCGTTCGACATGTTCACCGATTACAAGGAGCGCGGAAATGTTTTTAAAAAAGAGGTACAGTCTTTATCTTAGGGTATGGCTTTCAGGGGCGGCGCTTATCATCCTGGGAAGCGTCTTTGTTTTAAGTTCCAGTTCGATATACGGAATTGAAAAAGCGGGAAATCCTGCCTACTATTTCGAAAAGCATCTCATATGGCTGGCTCTCGGCGGCATCGGACTTTATCTGCTTAACAAGATAAATATAAAAACCTTTGAAAAATTCAGTTTCCTTATTTTCGGAATTTCTCTGCTTATTCTTCCCCTGCCAAAATTCTTCGGCAGTTTGAGATGGATACGGCTGGGGCCTTTGAGTTTCCAACCGGCCGAACTGATAAAATTCACGTTTATCATCTACCTCGCGGATTACCTGCGAAGAAAGAGAACGGAAATAACACATCTCAAAACCCTTGTGGTACCCCTGTCTTTTCTTGCGCTTATCACGGGAATCCTTCAGATACAGAAAGACATCGGGACATTTGCAGTCATATTTTCTACGTTTCTCCTGCTGATGTTTCTTGCCGGAGCAAAAATCAAGCACATCGGAGTCTTCATACTTTCAGGGATACTCCTTTTCGGAGCGCTGGTACTGATGTTTCCTTATAGAAGACAGAGAATAATCACCTATCTCAACCCCTCGGCAGATGTACAGGGCGCAGGATACCAGACCATCCAGTCGCTTATAGCCATGGGCTCCGGAGGGCTTACGGGCAAAGGAATGGGTTCGGGAGAACGCAAACTGAAGTTTCTTCCCGAAGCACACAAAGACTACATATATGCAGTGGTGGGGGAAGAAACAGGATTCATCGGAACCGGGTTTGTACTGCTTCTGTTCGCAATTATAGTCTTTTCATGTTTTTCTATTGCCAACCTGACCCAGGATAACTACCTGAAGTTTCTTACCGCAGGCATCGGGGGGCTTTTCGGATTCCAGTTTCTCCTGCACGCCAGCGTGGTTTTAAAAATCGTGCCGTCTAAAGGCACCACCCTTCCCTTTTTCAGCGTAGGCGGTTCTTCATTCCTGATAAACATCCTCGCCCTCGGAGTGCTCCTGAACATCGCCAGACGCGTGTGCCTTGAAGAAGCGGCTGAAGATTTCGACCCGATAAATATATAATCTTATATTGAATATCCCCCTGCTGAATTTCTTATACCGGAATTCCCCGTCAGTTACAACCAATAATTTCTGATTAGTCCTGAAGACATTGTATGGCAAAAGGATGGCAGTTTACGGTCTCGAAACAGCCCTTCGGGCTTTGGCTTCAGCACAGACAAGAACTACGGTGAAACCGGACTCTCGGAGAACTCGCCATCCTGCGCTCTAAAAAACGAGCTCCGGACGGCTCAGACAGCTCCGAGTAAGGTAATCGTCCGAACGCTTGCGCTTTTCACCTTGTCTTGTTGCTGTGCTTCCACACTCGCCAGCAACTGCATCCCTTTTGCCCTGTCATGGTCCACTGGACTTTTACGGTTCGCGGTTTCCTGCTGGCTTAATCAGAAATTATTGAGTTACAAGAGAGCTCTGAAAAAGTGCTTTCACGCCCGACTTGTCATTGCGAACGAAGTGAAGCAATCTCGATTTCTCCTCGGAGGAGATTGCCGCGGTCGCAAAAAACGCTCCCTCGCAATGACAACAGGGGAGTTTTTCAGAGACCTCTACAACTTGACTTGACAAATTTTGTCGGATGTGGTATTATGCAGTTGTGAATACACAACAGCGAAAAATCACAAATAAAAAAGCAAATAAAATTAGAATTTCAGGTATAAAGTTTGAAAAGGACATTCCGCTGAGTTATCAACTGAAGATGCATTTGCTGAACCTGATACGAGCCGGTCGGCTGCAAACAGGCGATAGACTTCCTACCGTTTATGAACTGGCGCTTCAGACAGGAGTCAGCAGTGCCACCACCCGCAAAGTAATAGCAGAACTGACAAGGGAAGGATATCTGAGTTCCATGCCTGCCCTCGGAACGTTTGTAATTGACAGGAATACCCGGCAAAATGAAGAAATTTCCCATCCAGAAAGAAGCATCGGAATTTTATTTCCTCAGATGACCGAGGATTTATTCAATCCTGAGAAATCACCATGGACGTGGGAAATACTTTCTGCCATACAGGAAACACTAAGCAGTCATAACTATTTCTGTACTTTTTTCCCAATGGCAGGCAGTCTCGACAAGGCAAAGAAAATAGTTTTGAACAACAGCGGTCATTTTTCAGGATTCATTTCTTTTCCGGACTATTCGGGCGGAGCCTTTCTGGAGATACTGGAGGCAAGCAAGAAACCCTATCTCACAATAGGCAAATGGAAAGCGGACATGGAGCATAACTACGTTTCCTGCGACGATACCGGTCTTGGACGAAGCGCGGCAGTACATCTTGCAGAAACAGGCTGTTCATCCTTTCTTGCAGTGTATTCACCTTCCAGGGCTTATTATCCCGCAATCCGCGAGGTTATGGGATTCCAGGAAGAACTTCTCAGACTGGGTATTGAAATGTCCCGTATAAAGGTGCGGGAGAAAACGGCACCTGCCGAAATCTTGAAAGGTATCACCGATATAAAACCCTGTGGTATTTTCGTTGCAGGGGAAAAGCTTGCTGTGGACATATTGAATTTTTGCCGGGAACAAGGCAAAAAAATACCTGCTGAAATTCGCATTGTAAGCGATGCAGGGACAAAAATTTGTGAATATTCACATCCTCCTCTTACCGCGGTATGCCAGCCCATGAGGGATATAGGACGGGAATCTGCGCTCACACTGATAAAACTGGCAGAGAATAACGTCAGGTACACAAAGGGAATAGAATTATCCGGAAAACTTGTGGTGAGGGGGTCAACGAAAGAATCAAAAAAAACAAGTGAAGTTGTCACAAAATCCTGAAAAATTAAAAAGGAGGGAATAAAAAATGGCTGAGAGAAAAAAAAGATTGAACGGCAGGGATGGATTTACACTCATAGAGCTTTTGGTTGTAGTGGCGATAATAGCGATTCTTGCAGCGATGCTTCTGCCGGCTCTATCGCAGGCAAGGGAGAGGGCACGGCAGGCGGTTTGCATGAATAATCTTAAACAGTTGGGTATCGGCATGCATATGTATATGAACGATTATGACGGACTTTTCCCCCAGCGCGGAAGTGATGACAACCAACTATATGCTTGCTGGGATGCACAAATAGCAGATTATGTGGGATTTAAGTACAAGGACTTACCTACCAGCCAGTGGGGGCCACCTATCTTTCACTGTCCTTCAGGCAAGCCGGGATTCCCTGACAAAGGACGCAACAGAGGCTATTGGATGAATGTTCAGGTAGCTACAAACACAAATAATATAAACGGTTATCTGGGGAGAATACCACGGGACTCCCAACAAATGCTGCTTACAGAACTCTGGAATGAAACCAACGACTATAAAGAACTCAACGTAATGGCGGCATGGAAAAACACATGGCAATATGCAACTACAAGTTCAGGTAAGTGGGCAAGAATTGCTTACAGACATAATGGAGGAAC
>CAYPTS010000061.1:0-12446 GCA_964413825.1 uncultured bacterium | reverse complement strand
GCAAGTTCCTTCAGGAGTCTGAGAAATTCACCCGCATGAACGCGTTCTTCGTCGGCGATGTCTTTCAATACGTCTATCGCCAGTTTGTTGTCGGTGGATTCGGCTAACTGCATGTATAACTGGATTGCTTCGTATTCTGCCGCAATCATAAATCTTATGGCGCGAATCAATTCCTCATGCGTAACCTTTGACTCTTTTTTGAGACCCGAAAACGGGCTTCCAAATTCAGGCATGGGTACCTCCTTTTAAAAAAAATATGCGGAATTATTTGGAAAGCATGTCTTCAATGACAAGAAGCAGTTGTTTCAAATTGTAAGGCTTGGTTGCGTAAAAATCCGCCTTGTACCGATACCCTTTTTCCTTGTCTTCTTCTTCGGGCTGGCCGGTTATGAGTATTACCGGCACTTTTCTGCTTTTGAAACCGCCTTTGATTTTTTGCAGGACTTTCCAGCCGTTCAAAACGGGCATGACGATATCGAGTATAACTAAGTCGGGCTTTTCCTCTTTGAAGAATTTGAGGCCTTCCTTGCCGTTTAACGCTCCAATAACGATATATCCCAGAGATTTTAACGCCATGGAGAGCGTCATCAGGGAATCGGGTTCGTCATCAATTACAAGCACTTTCCTTGTTTTCGTTTTCACTGGAAATATTTTACCTCAAATTTCCGTTAATGGCAATTGTGCTGAACGTTAAAAAACTTTTTATTTCTGATTTTTCAGCAGGTCCCGTATTTCCGTCAGAATAATCTCTTCTTTTGAAGGAGCGGGGGGAGCCGCGGGAGCCTCCTGCTCTTTTCTTCTCGTGGAGTTTATTGCCCTGACGGCAATGAATATTGCAAACGCAATAATCACGAAGTCTACAAGCGTCTGAATGAATTTGCCGTATGCTATCAAAACTGCCGGGGTATCTGCGGTGGCGGCCTTCAGAGTGAATGCAAGGTCGGAGAAAGCCACCCCTCCGACAAGAATTCCTATCGGAGGCATTATTATATCGCCTACAAATGACGAGATTATCTTGCCGAATGCGGCGCCGATAATTATTCCTACGGCCATATCGACAACGTTACCCTTCACGGCGAATTCTTTGAATTCCTTAATCATGCTCATAACGTACCCCCCGTTGATGAAGTTTTTTCGTAACGTTTTTTCTATTCTACCGGAGTATTCAGTGCTTCTTCAGCCACCTTGTAGGAAAAATCCGTCTTGCCGTCATAGGAAACCGTATATGTATATTGCACGTCCGGTTTCAGTTCAGGCCTGATGGTTTCCCTGTATTCTTTGATTTTTTCTTTCTTTGCACCGAGGAAAATGTTTATTATGCCGGTCGGTTCTTTGTAATGCGTGCTTGTAATCTGTATTTCATAAGAACCTTTTTCAAGGGAGAACGTGTCTTCGAGAGCGGTTTTTGATTGAAGCTCCCTTATGTTCCATGCGCTTTCCCCTGTTTTTCTGTATTGAAAGGCAATCGTTACCGAATCGCTCTCTCCCCAGAGGGCAGTCGTGTTCTCCTCTGCCGCAGGATTATCGATGCGCACGACTATTTTGGCCGGAAGAGCCTGTCTTTTAAGTTCAAGTTCCTCCGCCTTTTTTTTCAACAGAGCCTCTTCGTCTTTTTTTGAAAGCGCCGTCAGCATTTTTCCGTCATCCTCGAAAGATTTTCTTATGACTGCGGTTTTCCCCTCCTGTATGATTACGCGCGAGGAGTCGGCATATTCTCCGCTTACAAGTATCACGGTATTTAATCCTGCGGGAACGTCCTTAATCGTTGCAGGGGGTTTTTCCTTGACCTTTACTCCGTTAATGTAAACGTCGACGTTTTCACGGTCGGTTATCACGGTAAGATTTCCATTGCCTCTTCGGACTCTTTGGAAAACGGATTTTCTGGAGCTCTTAACAAGCGTTACCTGCATGACCGCAACCTCGTTTTCTTTCACGTTTACGGTTTCGGTGTGTGTGTTGTAACCGGCAAGCGTTGCTTTTATTTCATGCTCTCCGGGTTTGACCACCGTCAGGATGGGGGTTTTGCCGATGTTCTTTCCGGCGATTTCTATTGAAGCGCCATCAGGGACGCTCGTGACCCTCAAAAATCCCTCCTGTGCAAATAGACCAGATATGGAAAGCAGAAATGCCGTGAAGCACAGCACATACCCTTTCACAAACCGTTTCATTTTTACCCCCTTACGGTGTTTAGACCGTTACCTGCCTTGTTTCGGTGGATATCAGTTTGCCGTCTCTGAAATACTGCACGGTTACCGTCCTGACACTGCCGGAAAGTTCCCCTGGTGTGGCGATTATCTCTTCGTTGATACCGTCCTCGGTAACTCTGGTATATTTGACGGTCGCATTCTGTTTTGCCGCTTCTGCGGCTGCCTGCTGGACAACGTCCGCATCCGCCTTCACTTCTTCGGATTTGCTGTCCATAGTATGGCCTATCCATCCGCCTGCGGCGGCTCCTGCCGCGGCTCCGATGATGGCGCCTCTCCACGGTCTGTTGGAATCGACAACGGCTCCGAGAATTCCGCCCGCCACCGCGCCTATGCCTGCGCCGGTTTTTGTCTTGGGAGAAATTTCATCCCATGTGGCACAACCCGTGAACAATAATCCTGCTATTACTGCGACTACAAACAGACGTTTCATTTCCGCCTCCTTTTATAACGCAGGGAACATCCCTGTATCTTTTTTTAATTATACCCCGATAGCCGTTATTTGTCTATCGTCGTTGTTGTTAATTTTCCTTCCGGAAACCTGATTGTATATTTCTTCAAAAGTTTTTTCCATCCTTATAAATGCCCGCAATACATCCGGGTCGAAATCTCCGGGAGAAGTTTTGCCGTCGCCCTTTGTTATTATCGTGAAGGATTCCCTGTGTCCGAGAGGTTTCTTGTAAGGCCTGGGGCTTCTCAGCGCTTCGTAAACGTCGCACAGCATGACGATTCGCGCTTCCATGGGGATTTCCGGTCCTTTCAATCCCCGAGGATAACCGCTTCCGTCCCACTTCTCGTGGTGATGAAGGGTAATCGACGCGGCCATCCGTATCGTGGGGTGAACTGAGCCCGAAAGGATTTTTTCGCCTATAAGGACGTGGGTTTTCATAATCTCGAATTCTTCGGGAGACAGCGGTCCGGGTTTTGAAAGGATTTTATCGGGTATCCCTATCTTGCCGATGTCATGCATTGCGCTGGCAAGGGTTATCTGCTCTACGAAGTCGTCCGGCATGCCGAGGAATTCAGAAAGTTTTTTCGCGTATAACTGTATCCGGTTCAGATGTTCTCCTGTATATTTGTCCTTTGACTCGGCGGCGGTTGTTAATCGTAAAATTGCTTCGCCGGTCATGGTTTTTACCATTTCAAGGGCATCTGAAAGTTTTCATCTATTATTGACTGCAGTTTCTTTTCGTAATTCTCTTGGACGGACAGCAGTTTCTGTATTCTCGAATTGATTCCTTCAGCGGAAAGGAAACTTAGCAGGCCGCGGATAGCCGCACCTTCGGGTGTTTGCATTTTTCCCATTTCCGGCAAAGAAACAATGGCCGAGTACTTTTCGTCAAGTCTCCTTGCCGCATTGTCAAGTCTGTGAAAGTACGTTACTGCAAAGACACAGAGGGCGGAAAGATATAAAAATGCGGGAGCGAACCAGTAATGAATGCGGGTAAAAAGGAGAAAAGAACAAACTGCAATTAAAACAAGTTCTGCCATACATAACAACAGGGATGCTTTCTCGCCTGTCTTGAGAAATAAGATGAAAGAAAGAAGTGAAAACAGAATTATGACAGGATATCTCAGCCGTTCGCCGGCCTCTTTTATGTATGATTTGTCAAGAAGATTGTTCAAGGCGTTTGCATGGACCTCGATGCCGGGCATCATGTTCCTGTGCTGGCTTACGGGGGTCAGTACGCGGTCCACGACTCCCGGGGCGGTGAATCCGGAGAGGACAATTTTCCCTTTAAAAAAAGATTCAGGATATTCGCCGTTGACAATATCCGCCATTGGGATGTATGTAAACGTTGCCGGGGGGCCGTAATAATTTATGAGCAGATTGTCAGATTGCGATACCGCGTTTTTTTCGTTCGCTTCTGACACGATGCGCGGCGTGTTGTCCCCGGCATATAGTTCTCCGGTGAAATTTTTGTATACTACCGATGAAAAAGAAGGGACTACGGTATTCCCGGCGTGAAGGGTATGGTGAATTTTCCTGACGATTCCGTCAGTACCGGGTTCGGAGTGCAGGTGTCCGGTCTGCAAGGGAGAGAACGAACTGTGGGGTTTTGTAAGCTCCATGCGGTAGTTGAAATAAACAGGGAGAATTACTCTGCCGTGCTTTTTTATCGCTGATGCGAATTTTGCGTCGGCATCGGAAGGTTCCGTGAGAATAATGTCGAAACCCGCGATATCAGCTTGCTGTGTTTTGTCGAGCAGAAGGGCGTAATAATCCCTGCTGAACGGCCATCTGCCGAACTGTTCAAGCGTTTTCTCGTCAATTGCCGCAATGATGATTCTTCCGTCTGTCTGCCTTGCGCCTTTGAGGCGGAAGAACAGGTCGTATATATTTTTGTCAAAGCTTTCCAGGAAACCGAAATAATCCAGGAGAAACAGGAAAAGAAAGACAATTATGAAAAAATATGTATAAGCGGGAATTTTTTTTCTGAATAAGTATCTGCCCATCTTAATGTATCAAAGTATAAAACTAAAGTCCGAGAAGCAGAAGCAATCCCGCTATGCCTGCAAACCCCAATATGGCCAGATTACTGCGTTTTATCTCAAAACTCTGCGGTTTCGAAAAATTTCCTTCCCTGTTTTCGGAATCCACACCGCTTATCCTTACGTGGTAGGTTCCGGCCTGTGTGGGTTTTTCAATCGTTATTTCCGGGGTTTCGACCCTGCTGTCAATCAAAACTTCCTTGAATTCCGGGCTTTTTGCCATCTGGAAACGGTAACTGACGTCTTTCCCGAGGTCCTGCCATCTTATCCTGATAGCATTTTTATCCATTTCCGGCTCTTCGACAGGGGGGGACGCAGGCGGAGGCAGAAGCGTGAAAGTAATCGGGTCAGACCATTCGCCCTGGTAATTGTCTGCCGCCACCGAACTTACCCTGAAATAATATGTCTTGTAGTCAAGAGCGCCGGTGGAATATTCAGGGTTGACAAGGGATTTATGCTCAACGACAGGCCGTTGGAATTCCCAGTCTTCGGCAATTTGCACGTGGTATTTTTTAGCGTCGCTTACCTTAAGCCACTTGCATATTATCTGCTGTGACTTGTATTCTTTTTCGTCAACCGGCATTTCCACAAAAGGCGGAAGAGGATTCACCCTGATATTGATTTTTAATATTTCGGAAGGCATTCCTTCAATTCCGAGTTCGTCAATACTGCTGGTCTGCATGAAATATGTTCCGTCTTCAACGTCAGCGATTTCAAAAATGTCTCCTGCGCCGATAACTTTTTCTTTTACGATGTTTTTAACTTCACTGTCTTTTGCCATGGCAATTCTGTAAGAAACGGCATCCGCAACCTCTTCAAAGGATAAGCGGACGGGGAATTTCCTATACAGGGGGACAGGCGCAGTTGCAAGAGCGGGAGGCTGTAACAGCTTTTTTGGCTGTATGGGCGGAGTGTCCTTGCGGACAATGGTTCCTTCCCCTCCTCTGACTTCCACGGTTTCTCTGGCGCCTTCAACGACTACTTCGCCTTCGATGACTTCGAACCGCGAAGTCCCGTCCGGGAGGACTATGCTTCTGAATACGGTTCCCCTGACTCCGAGTACGGCGGTGGGAGCTTCTATCTGAACGGCAGATTCCTTTCCGGTGGCTTTCTGCACGTTGGAAATCATCCTTCCCATTTTAAGGGACATCTTGTATCTGGAATAATCGTCGCCGCTTCTGCGTGCCGTCTGCAGACCTATCGTCGTATCCGGCTTAAGCAGAAATACATTTCCGTCTTCAAATTTTATTTCGAGACTGCTTTCACTGCCGGTGCGTATCAGCCAGCCTTCCTCTACCTTGTCTCCGAGGGCAAGAGGCGCCCATGTTTCCGTGTCCCTGCCCAGAAATTCTGCGGTTCCGTTGAGAAAGGTTACGGTTCCGGGAACCGGCGTGCCTTTCATCATGGCGGCTGGAATCAGCAGAGTCTGTCCGGGAAGTATAACGTCCGGATTTTTGAGTTTGTTAATTTCCGCAATCTTTTTCCACATCGAAGGCTTTTCAAGGTATTTGTTGCAGACGCGGATAAGACAGTCGCCTTTTTCAACCGTTACGCTGACCGCAGGTTCGTTTTGTGCGAAGGCGGCCGTACAGGATATGGCGAGCATTGCCAATAAGGAAAATATTGCAAAAATTCTTAGCGTTTTCATTTCTCTGCCCCCTTTCCCTTATATCATGGGAGGATTTACGAATGCACAACCGGTGTCAATTTTCATTATATACCCCGCAGTCAAAATGTCAAATTTTAATTTGAGACGGGTTTATGATATATTTAATGGAAAAATGTTGTCAACGGCGCATCGCTGGCGTTTGCGCCGTAACCTGACAAGATATAAAGATGGGAGGAGAGAAATGGGAAAAGAGTTAAAAGGCAATATGATGATTGCGCAGAGCGGGGGACCCACGGTAGTAATCAATCAGAGTCTCGCCGGAGCGGTTGCGGAAGCAAAAAAGCACGGACAGATTAAGGGGATTTACGGTTCTCTCAACGGGATTAAGGGAATTACGGAAGAAAGGTTCGTAGACCTGCGGAAAGAATCTTCTGCAGTACTGGCAAAAGTGGCATTTACTCCGTGCGCCGCCCTTGGCAGCGTAAGGAAGAAACCGAACGAACAGGACTGCGAAGAAATTTTCAGTATTCTGCAGAAGTACGACGTGCGCTTCTTTTTTTACATCGGGGGAAACGATTCCGCCGAGACGACAAACATCCTCAACGAAAGCGCCAAAAAGGTGAACTATGAGTTCAGGTGTTTTCACATACCGAAAACAATAGACAACGACCTTCTGGAAAACGACCACACACCCGGGTTTGCGAGTGCGGCGAAATTCGTTGCGATGGCGGCTATGGGGGACAACCTGGATAACGCATCTCTGCCGGGCGTAAAGATAGACGTCGTTATGGGCAGGCACGCGGGCTTTCTTGTTGCGGCATCGGCCCTGGGAAGGACTAATGAGCAGGACGGGCCGCATCTCATATATTTTCCGGAAAAGCCCTTTTCGAAGGAAAAGTTCCTTGCGGACGTGGAAAAAGTTTATTCAAAACTCGGCCGTTGCCTCATAGCCGTATCCGAGGGCATTTCCGATGAAAAAGGGGAAGCCATCGCCTCCAAGTTTACCAAGGAGGTTGATACGCACGGAAACGTCCAGTTAAGCGGCACGGGCGTTCTCGGCGACCTGCTTGCGGATATGATAAAGAAAGAACTGAAGGTTAGCCGCGTCAGGGCCGATACGTTCGGATATCTCCAGAGGTCTTTCCCGGGGATATTTTCCGAAGTGGATGCGAAAGAGGCGTGCGAAGTGGGGAAACTGGCAGTCAGATATGCCGTATCCGGCAACGTGGACGGCTCGGTTTCCATAAAACGTAAGCCCGGCAAAAAATACAGCGCGTATTTTGAACTCGTGGCTCTGAACAGGGTGGCTAAAAATACAAGGAGCATGCCGGCGAAGTTTATCAACGGCAGTGCCAACGGAGTCACAAAAGACTTCATCGACTATGCAAATCCTCTGGTGGGGAAACTGCCGGAAATTGGTTTTTTGAAACGGTATCCAGTTAAAAAGAAATAAACCGGAACTTGTTGAATAACAGCAGAATTCCTATGGCGATGAGCAGAAGCCCTGTGAAAACTTCAATTTTCCTGTAGTGTTTTTTTATGCGGGTAAAAACGTTCAGCATTTTATTCACCGCTGCCGCGGTCAGGATAAAAGGGACGCCTATGCCGAGGGAATAGGAAAAAAGAAGAAAAATGCCCCTTGCAACGGATTCTTCGGCCGAAGCCATGATGAGGATTGAAGCAAGAACCGGCCCGACGCACGGGGTCCACCCGAAAGCGAATACCATGCCTATAATGAAAGCGCCCGCGTAACCGCTCGTTATTTTTCCCGCGCTTATCTTTTTTTGCCCGTAAAGTTGTTTTATCTTAAGAATTCCGGTAAGATGCAGGCCGAACAGGATTACGAGTGCGGCTCCGGATATTCTGACGGCATCCTGCTTCATGAGTAGCGTTTTTCCGAGCCATGTAGCCGAGGCTCCGAGCGCGGTAAATACTACAGTGAATCCGAGAACGAAAACAACGGAGAGAAGCAGGTTTTTTTTATAGTTAACGCCTTCCCTGACGTTCTCAACGGATGCGCCGGTGATGTACGAAAGATACGCGGGAATCAGGGGAAGTATGCAGGGGCTCAGGAAAGAGAGTATGCCTGCGGTAAAACTTATTATAACGGGATAGTTTTGAGTTGTTTCCATATCTGTTGTATTATATAACTTTGTGGAAAAAAAATCTATCCGGAGGAAAACATGAGGATAAAAAAGGCGAATCTGAATTTTGAAGCGGAACCGTTCAAGATGCCTCTCGGGTTTAAAGGCGGGTATTTGAGCGGAGCGTGGCAGACTTTTGTATGCCTTGAAACCGAAGACAACTTCGGAATAGGTTCCGGAACACAGAGTGTATTGTGGTCGGATGCGGCTGTTTTTTCTTCCCACAGCGAGGCAGGAGGCAACGCCCTTATGCTGGGCATTACAGAATATGCCGTCAACCTTCTTAAGGGCAGGGATATTGACAATCCGGTTAAGGCGCAGGAAGAAATTCTTGAAGAAGTGCACGCATATGCAAAAAAAATTACAGGCAGAGATAACCTGAGAAAAACATTTACGCTTAACGCTCTTGTCGCTCTCGACAATGCCTTGTGGGTTCTTTATGCAAAAGAAAACGGCATAAAGGATTTCTTCCGGATGGTTCCGGAGGAGTATCGCGGACCTTTGAAGTACAGGCATCCGCTTGTCGCCTGCATTCCCCTTATGTCGTACGGCGTGCCGGTTGACGCAATCGGAAAGGCTATCAACGACGGTTTTTTTACTCTGAAAATAAAAATAGGTTCCGACCCCGATAAGGACGGAGACCTTGAAAAAATGCTGAAGTGGGACATGGAACGGATAAAAACAATCCATGAACGGTTTGGGAACATCCCCACTGAATACACGGAAAACGGAAAACTCCCGTATTATTTCGATGCCAACGGCAGATACGACAGCAGAGAGCGTCTGTGGCGTCTGGTTGATTTCATAGATAAAATCGGGGCACTTGAAAGAGTCATCGTCATGGAAGAGCCGTTTCCCGAGGAACTGGAAGTGGACGTGAGCGATTTTCCCGTAAGGATTGTCGCCGACGAAAGCGCGCATACCCAGGAAGACACGCTTAAAAGGAACCAGATGGGCTATAAGGGAGTCGCCCTTAAGCCGATAGCGAAAACCTTGAGCATGACTTTAAAGATATTGAACGAAGCGGAAAAAAACGGAATGGATTATTTCTGTGCCGACCTTACCGTAATACCGCCTCTGCTTGAATGGAATAAAAATGTTGCCTGCAGGTTAAAGCCTCTTCCCGGGCTTAAGATTCCCGTTGTTGAATCCAACGGGCATCAGCACTACAGTGACTGGGAAAAACTTGTTTCCCGCCATCCTTATCCCGATGCGGGCTGGACGTCTCCGGTCGACGGTATATTCAAACTGGATGAAGATTTTTACGATAAAAGCGGCGGTATACTGGACGTTTCCGGATACTATGAGAAACTTGTGCGGATATAAATTTTACTAATTCGACCGTTAAAATTATAGCGCTACCGATGGATGTTACCGTGCTTTTATGGCGAGAATCCTTACCATATCCCCGGCTTTCTTTATGCAGTCAATCACATCCTCAAGGTTGTCTATCATCTCATAGACCAGTATGGTCAGTTGGGGCGTAAGTTCGGTTTTTATCAGGGCGTTTATCAGTTCCCGCCGTTTGTCGTCCCCTTCTTCCTCAAGAGTTTCAATCTGGGCGCAGTCTTCCATAACCCTGCCTGTATCGCTTTTTACCAGAGCGTCTATTGCCGTCTTGAGTTTGTCGCCTGCTTTTACCGCAAGCAGACTGTCGTCAAGCAAAAGTTTGTCGATTGCGGATGAGGGTGTTCTTTCGAAAAATTCAAGCAGGCGTACAACCCCTTTTGCGTTGTCGGCTATATCGTTCAAACTTTCGTTTAACAAAATCAGGTCTTCCCTGTCCGGCGGGAGAAACATTCCTTTGGAAAGTTCGTTCATTATCGTTCTTTTTATTTCATCTCCCGCATGTTCGGCGTTTTTTGCCCTGCCTATACTCTCTTTTTTCCCTTCCATGTCGGTTTTTATCAGGGCTTCAATGCTGTCTTTCATTGCCAGCACGCATTCATAGGATTTTTCAACGTGCTGAAGTGCGAGGTTCAATACTCCTTTTTCCTCTCGTTCTCCAAGCCATGCAAAAATGTTTCTCGTTCTGTCCATAGTCGCCTCCGTTAGCCAGTTAAAAACAACAGCACGTTTATTATTATGTAAGTAATTATACCCGAAACAAGCGGCGTCAGCGCCCACGTCAGTATTATTTCCCTTGCCAGTTTCAGATTCATTGTTTTTATGCCCTGTACGATACCCGCCCCCCATACGGCGCCGATGATTGAATGGGACGTTGAAACGGGAATTCCGTAGTGCGTATATATGTGCACGTTAAGCGCCGTCGCAACTTCGATGGCAACGGTCATGACAGGCGTAATGTGTGCGATTTTAAACCCAACCGTTTCTATGACCCTGTAGCCCCATGTTACGACGCCTACCGTTATCGCCAGCGCTCCTATGAGCGATGCGGCGCCGGAGGTGAATTTCTGTGTGCCGAAAAGTATGCCTGTGGCATTTGCAACATCGTTGGCTCCCCATGTGAAGGCAAGGTATGCGCTCGTAACATATATGAGCGTATGCAAAATGGGCTTTCTGAATTTTATCAGAACGGGGATTTTAAAAAGGAAGCGGAAAAAGTGATAGAGCAGAATTGCGAGAATGCACGAACCCAGGGGGGTAAAAATCCAGCAGACGAAAATCTGTCCGATTTTCACCCACTGTACAGCGGTATTCAATGCAATGCCTCCGCCTGCAACCGCTCCTATTATAGAATGGGATGTTGAAACCGGAAATTTTTTATAACTTGCCAGCGTTATCCAGAAGGCGGCGCTGAAAAGCGCCGCAAGCGCCAGTATGTTGGCATCTCCGGGCGCAAGTTCGTTCATTGCGACAACGCCTCTTCCTACCGTTTTTATGACGTTGCCTCCGAGCAGTAAAGCACCGAGAAGACTGAAAAAGCAGGTAATTATTATACCGGTTCTTACCGACATTATTCCCGAGCCGATGTCAACGCCTACGCAATTGGCCGCATCGTTGGCTCCCATCGACCAGCCCATGTATAAAGCGGCAAGAACCACAGGTATGATAATCATGTTTTTTGTGATTTGAACAGATATTAATTATATATGATTGAAAAAATATTGGCAATTTTTTTTAGAAAGGCCAATAATTTCTGATTAGTCCTGAAGACATTGTATGGCAAAAGGATGATTGAGAAAGGCTCTAAACGACATAAGGAAACAGAGAGGAAAGAAAGCAGTATTAGGGATTCTTAAGATTTTCTTTTTCATCACAGAAGTATTTCTCTTTTAGTAATTATGTGATAAACTAACGTTCAGAATATCGGAACAAATTATGAACAGTCAAAAAGAAATAGATGCAATAACACGGCAAATTGTGAAAAATTATAACCCTGAAAAAATCATTCTTTTTGGTTCTTTTGCGTATGGCAATCCAAAACCTTCAAGTGATATAGATTTATTAATCATCAAAAAGACCAATAAAAAAAGAGTGGAACGGATAAAAGACGTTTTGATGAAGGTAAACAGCAATTATCCTTTAGAGCCGTTGGTTTATTCTCCTGAAGAACTTGAAGAGCGTCTTGCAATAGGAGATTTCTTTTTTGAAGACATTCTAAAGAAGGGGAAAGTATTATATGCAAAATAACCAATCCATATTGACTCATGAATGGATTATTAAAGCCCAAAACGACCTCGAATCCGCCGAAATACTTTTTAACGAAAAAGGCCCTTCTGACGCCATATGCTTTCACTGCCATCAGTCGGTTGAGAAATTTCTAAAAGCATTTTTAGTCAGCAGAAAAATGCGCTTTGAAAAAATTCACAGTTTATGGAAATTAACGCAGATTTGCTCTGTTCAGGAGAAAGATTTTTTAAACCTTGAAGAAGAGATGAAATTGTTGGACGCTTATTACATTGAATCCCGTTACCCGCCTGAAATAAAAGACTATCCTCGCAAAGAATGTAAAAAGGTTTTAATCACAACGCAGGAAGTTACTGAATTTATTCTCGATAAAATTGAGCACACGTAGAAACGTTATCCATCTCA
>CAYPTS010000060.1:0-12500 GCA_964413825.1 uncultured bacterium | reverse complement strand
TCCCGCATATACCAGGAGAAATATGTGGGGAGGAACCGAAACCGTGTGGCATCAGAGTTCGGAGGATGGCGAAGTCCGGAGAAAAATATTATTGGGACCCAGGCAGATAAATGTGCAGTGGGAGATTGACGCAAAAGAAACTCCGGACGTGATATCTTTAAGTCTTTATGTCCCTGAAATCTCATTGGGGCAGGTTCCCTTTTCCATCAAATATCATGACGGACGGGTAGAGGAAGGCACCCTGTGGGTTGAACCCCGCGGTATGACAAAAGGGATACAGGAGATAGTTTTTTATAAGCCCGGACAGGAAATAGCATTTTCTTTTCCGGAAAGGGGCTGGTGCTTTGAAGACCAGAGGTGGGGAGATAAAAAGGAACGCCCTTTTGCCTTTACGTTTTCACCTGAAAGTTTGACCGCTAAACAAAACATTGAATTTTCGTTCAGGTCCGGCAAAAAAAATATAGAGTTTTTTTCCGTAAATCTGCGGAAAGCATCTAATATGGGGTTTAAAGACGAAGCGGAGGGGGATAAGGCGGGCGGGTGGACCGACCAGGGTGCAAATGACATGAGAAATTTCCCGACGGGCATTCAACATTTCATGGGTATACCGTTTGATATAATAATTCCCGGAGAGAACAACGGAAAAGCGGTCGTGGTTCTCAAGGATGCGGTTTATCGTCCATACTTTCTGGAAAAGGTTGAAGTGCCTGTGGAAAAGAAGGCAGCGGCTTTATATTTCTTGCATGCCGCGGCATGGTCGCCGCCGGGCAAGTCCGCCGCCGCATACCATATAAATTATCAGGATGGAACAAGCGAGGTTATCCATATAAGAGTGGGGCATGAATTAGTTGATTGGTGGGATATCCGTAAAACCGATGTCAGTTATGTAGGATGGAGCGGCGCAAATTCTCTTTCTTCGTCAGTGGGATTAAGCCTGTTTCCATGGGAGAATTCCTGTCCTGAAAAGGTTATCAAGTCTGTTAGTTTTGAATCTACGGGAAAAGCCGTTGCCATGATTGTATCTGTAACCGGAAGTAGTGAGATTGTCAAGCCGTCGGCAGGTTATTACAGAGGCACATCCTACCCGCCGATAAAGATGGCTAAATATGGAGATTTTAACATAGAACAATCCTTTATTGATACAGGATTTGTCGACGAATCCGAATTTGCAGTGCGTACAGGGAAAGAAATCAAGGATTTAAGAGAAACGGATATTGTTTCTGTCAGCACCAATGTAGAACCTGAACAGGCGCAAAAGATAGTAGATTTTGTAAACAATGGCGGCGGATTGTTTTTTATCGGCTACCCTACAGACAGTCTGAAAAGCATTTTGCCGGTTGAGGAGAAAGGAAATTTAATCGAGGTTGCTCCAAGGGGAGAAAAGTGGAGTAAAGAGCCTGTATTTCTCGTTCCTACAGACGCAATGCATCCGGTATTTTCAGGGATACCCGACGGGACGTTTACCCCGGTAGGCGGCTATCTTGAAGTTGAGGAATTGCCGGATGCAGCAGTACTGGCCAGATGGAATAAAAACGGGCCTCCGGCTCTGCTCTACAGGAAAGTCGGCAAGGGCAGAGTTTTATATCTTGCAGCACCTCCGGACCAAAAATATCTCCGTACCTTCTTTCAGTTTTCTCCTTACTGGGACCAGTTTATCGTGAAAATGGTCTATTTTCTTGCAGGCGAAGAGCAGTCAGCAAAAAACATAGGGGGTTATGTTCAGGCACGGGAAAAACGTAACAGTTTACTCAGTTCGTTTAACGAGATGCGGGTCAATCTGGAGAATCTGAAGGCAGTTGCCGGATACGTGTCTTCAAAAAATTTTATAACTACGGTGGATGAACTGGAAAAACAGTGGAAATACATACAGAATAAGATAGGCGAAGCGGACGGCAAGATGCTTCAATTTAACGGAGCAGACGCCCTGCCGATATATGCGATTGCAGAGAAATATCTGGAAGAATTAACGGAGCGAATGAGCGGTTTTATCGTCGACGGCAAACTGAATAATGTAATAATAAATAATCTCAAAGAAATAAAAGCCATTCAGATTGAACAGGGAGAACCGCCTTTAATCGGAGCCACCCACTTAATGTATTATCGTCACCTGTATCCGTATTTTGTGGGAAAGGGGCCTACCCGGCAGTGGTTTTACGAGAAGGATTTTAGCATCCTTAAGGAAAAATTAAATTGGAATCTGCATGATATTTTTATAGGATACGATTTTGTTAAGGCGACCGCGGATTGGCATAACCCCGGAAAGGACGATTTTGATTTCACTACAATCTCAAAGATTATTGGCGCCGCGAGGAAAAACAATGTCAGACTGATATTGATACCATCTGAGCCCTATGCTTCAGAAAACGCTTCCGATTATTTTACAAGGGGAACCGTTCCCTATACCGATGAAAGCAATAGCCGGCGTGCGTTCTTTTTAAAGCAGTTGGCTGAATATTTTGACAAAGATGAGGTAATCTACGGTTTTGAGCCGCGCAACGAAGGTTGTATGGGAACACCCTCATGGAGTTCAGATGTGTCTGACGACCCGCGCAACGGTAAGTTTCACGGCATGCTCGGTTATGACAAACTGCTCATTGAAAAATTCCAAGAGAGATTAGAGAAAAAATACGTTACAATAAACAATCTTAACAGGTTATTAGAAACAGATTATAAAAAGTTTTCGGATGTTTATCCGCCAAAACGCAGGGAAATAGAAGGGGAGAGCGATAGTTCTCCTGCGAGGATGCTTTGGGGCGAATGGATATATTATCGATTTGATATCTTCGAGGATTGGTATAAAGCCAATTATCTGGCAATAAAATCCGTCTCAAGAAAACCCGTCATTGACAGGACCGCCGCCCTATCCATGAAAAACTGCGCTTATCATGCCGTGCGGGTGGACAGGCTGGCAAAATGGCATGATGTGCTGGGCAACCATGTCCAGGGACAGTATCTGCTGGACTATCAGAAAGGCCTGTCCGGAGGCAAAAAACTGTCCCAAAGCGAATACTATTACCATATGCTGGGCAGTTCATCAGGCCTTAAATATAAATACCGGGGAGGTTTTATGCAGCCGGACTGGCAGGCGGAGACAGAAAACTTTGCCGCTATAGGAAGGAATTTCTGGAAAACCGTATCCCGGGGAAATTATCTGTGGACAATCTACGTGGGAAACCCTCAATGGACATATCGTTACAAGACCTATGATACCGGTTATATGGGACCGTGCAGCATTATCTGGACGGACCTTTCCATTAAAAATCAGATATACGCCCTTAAATTTTATCCCGGGGAATATCAAAGGATTCGGAGGGAAATTGACAATTCAGAGCATCTTGCACAGATAGCAATTTTGGAACCGCTCGGAAGCATCGTGCAAAATCCCGGCAGTCTTATCAATTTTGACATCCTCGACGTAGAACACGAGGTTCAGGTATTTTATAAGTATCTCCAAAAAAAACATTATCAGGCAGAAATTATTCCGGAGACAGAAGATTTTGAAAGGTATAAAGTGGTTATCGTTCCTTACGGAATATACCTCTCGGAAGAGGTGCAGAAGAAACTTTTAAGTTATATTGAGAAGGGCGGTCTTGTTGTCAGTACCGGACCAGCGGGATACTATAACGAACTGGGACAATACTCTGCATTCCTCCTTGATTCAGTTGCCCCTGAGGTTAAAATTCAACATAATCCGTCTGCAGTCAGAACGAATATAGCTGGAGAAGACCTGACAATCAATGCATTCTGGAATTTTATTGAAAAAGAGGGGAAGCCGGCGATACTGGACAAGAAATACGGCAAGGGACAGATGATAGTAACAACCTTTCCTTATCTCCGTAATGATGCGCCTGTGGAAAGCATATTAGAATCCTGTTTAAAAAAATATATCCGGGAATTCATAGATATTGATAATGAGTCTATACAGATTTACATCGCACGCAACCAAAAAGGCAAAAAAAACATATTTCTTATCAACGAAGACCATGTCAATGCCCAGAAAGCGAACATAATCTTTAGAAAGAATTTAAAAATCAGCGACCTGCGGGCAGGAGTTGCGCTATTGAAACCAAGAAACAGCATGGCGATAGAGTTAAAACCCGGAGAATGCAGGATATTGCAGGTTGATTAGGGGAGATTTTATAAAATATGAAATTCAACAAAAAACTTAATTGGACAAACAGGGTTTTCCATCTCAAGGAAGAAGAAATAAGTAGTTTTTGCCGTAAATTAGAAAATAAACAGGTTCCCGACACAGAAGATAGTTTCGACTTTGACAGGTTTCTTGAGAAATCTCTTAACAGGGATATGATTATAGAAACTGACGCTGCCCGTTCAGTTTGAATTACTTTATGGAAACATGCTGGTTTTATTTCACTTAAAACATGAGTAAATGGATGTTATAAATTCCAAAGACCTTTTGTTCCCAAAAAATCCCGCCTGATTTTTTGCATTGGATACAGGGATTTGTTATTATTAGAGCATGGCTAAGGCAAAAAAGATATTTATAGCGGCGACGAGGCAGAACGACGGCAAGACGGTTTTCAGCATCGGGCTTGTCCTTACTCTGCAAAAGCGGTTTGGCAGGGTGGGGTTTATGAAACCGGTCGGGCAGAAATATCTTATTGTGAACGGGAGCAAGGTGGACAAAGATGCGGTGCTGATGCAAAAGGTCTGCGGGATAGATGCAGAATTTAAAGACCTTAACCCGATTGCGGTGGAGGAGGGGTTTACGCGCAGGTATCTGGACAGTCCCCATGAAAACGTACTTGGCGAACAGATAAGCGCGGGGTATGAAAGGGCTTCCGAAGGCAAGGATGTCATGGTTATCGAAGGCACCGGGCATGCTGGAGTGGGCTGTGTATTTGACATGAGCAATGCCGAGGTTGCCCGTATCCTCGATGCGCCGGTCATAATAATATCCATCGGGGGAATAGGAAAGCCGATTGACGAGGTTTCTCTGAATCTTGCTCTTTTCAGGGAAAAAGGCGTCGACGTCAAGGGCGTTATAATAAACAAGGTTATTCCCGAAAAAAAACAGACAGTGGAAAAGTACCTCAAAAAGGGCTTTGACAATCTGGGGGTTAAACTGCTCGACGTAATTCCCTTTGTGCCGACTCTTTTACAGCCGGATTTGTACCAGATATGCGAATGCATCAACGGAAAGGTTCTGGCGGGACAATCGAGTTTTCATCTGAAGATAAAAAATATCGTGATAGGCGCAATGACCGCCAGGCATGCGCTTGATTATTTTAAGCAGGGTTCACTGCTTGTAACCCCCGGAGACAGGGAAGACTTGATACTTGCGGCGCTTGAAAGTTATTCCGAAAACGAAGTGCAGGGCGTTGTTCTTACCGGCGGGCTTTACCCGCACAAAAGTATGCTTGACCTGATTAAAAAATACAATGTTCCCGCGATTATGGTATCCGAAGGAACCTATGAAACCGCTTCTTCAATCCATGAACTGGTCGTCAAGATTACCGAGAAAGACACCGAAAAGATAGAAATGGCGCAGAAACTGGTCGAAGAAAACGTTGATATTGACGAGCTCCTGCGATAATCTACTGCGTTTGTGCCTTGATAGCAAGTAGTAACTCAATGTTGGATTTGGAGTTTTTCATCCTTGCTATCAGCAGTTCCATCGCCTCCACCGAATTCAATGGAGCGAGCACCTTCCTGAAAAGCCACATGAGTTGAAGTTCCTCGGGATTGACAAGCAGTTCTTCGCGCCTGGTGCCGGAGCGGTTGATGTCTATCGCGGGGAACGTCCTCCTGTCGGAAAGTTTCCGCTCAAGGTTTATCTCCATGTTGCCGGTACCCTTGAACTCCTCGAAGATTACGTCGTCCATCTTACTGCCGGTGTCTATCAGCGCGGTGCCGATAATGGTAAGACTGCCGCCTTCCTCGATGTTGCGGGCGGCTCCGAAGAATCTTTTGGGCTTGTCCAGCGCGTTCGATTCAAGTCCGCCGGTCATAATCTTGCCGGTGTGGGGCACCAACACGTTGTATGCGCGCGCAAGGCGTGTGATGCTGTCCAGTAGTATGACGACGTCTTTTTTATGTTCCACGAGACGTTTCGCCTTTTCCATCACTATCTCGGCGACCTGCGTATGCCGTTCCGGAGATTCGTCAAAAGTAGCGCTAATCACCTCGCCGCGTACCAGCCGCTTCATCTCCGTGACCTCTTCGGGTCTTTCCGCTATAAGAAGGACAATCAGGTGCGCGTCGGGGTTTTTTATGGCTATCGCATTTGCAAGTTTCTGCAGGATGACTGTCTTGCCGGTTCTGGGAGGGGATACAATAAGCCCTCTCTGTCCCTTGCCTATCGGCGTGACAAGGTCTATGACGCGCGTGGTTATCTCTTCCGGAGACGTTTCCAGCAGAAATCTTGCATCCGGGTGTATCGGGGTAAGTTCTTCAAACGGTATTCTCGACTGGATGCTTTCCGGCGGTTCGGAGTTTACATGTTCCACCTTTAAAAGGGCAAAGTATTTTTCGTTGTCCTTGGGCGGTCTTATCTGTCCGGAAACGGTGTCTCCGGTTTTCAGAGCGAACTTCTTTATCTGCGACGGGGAAATGTAAATGTCGTCCGGTCCGGGCAGGTAGTTATAGTTTGGCGAACGCAGAAAACCGAAACCGTCCGGCAGTATCTCGAGAACGCCTTCGCCGAAAAGAAGCCCTTCCCGCCTGGTCTGGCATTCCATTATCTTGTAAATCAGCTCTTCTTTCCGCAGGTTGCTTACTCCGTCAACCTTGAGGTTTTTGGCTATGGTTTGAAGTTTCGGGATGGTCAGTTTCCTCAATGCCGCAATATCCAGGTCTTTTATTGTGTTTTCCATGATTTTTCCTTGTTTTTCAGTTCCTTTATCAGTTGTTTTACCTGCCGCCGGGTCCTCTCCTCGGACCCTGAATTATCAATGATATAATCTGCTTTTTTTTCTTTTTGTATTAAGGGGATTTGATTCCGCCACCTGATTTCTATTTCTTCTTCCTGGAATTTTTCTTTAAGCCGTTGTTTGATTTTCTCAGGGGAAGACGCAACAACAACTATCTTATTGAATAGATTTTCCGATTTCGTTTCGAAAAGCAAAGGAATTTCAACAACTATTATACCACCTTTTTTCTCATAGTCAAGAATATTTTTTTTGATTTCTCTGAACACAGCCGGATGAAGCAGTTTTTCAAGCGCCATCCGTTTTTCGACGTCGGAAAAAACGAGTTCGGCCAGTTTCTTCCGGTCAACCGAGCCGTTCTTTATAAAGCTTTCTCCGAAAGCGCTTTTAATTTTTTCCGCGGTTTTTTTTCTTGCAAGGAGTTGGTGCACTATTGCATCGCAGGAAATGACGGGAATGCCTTCCTGCATGAAAAACGAACTTACCGTCGTCTTCCCTGAACCAAAAACGCCCGTTACCGCAACCCGCAACAGTTTTTTTTCCATGCCTGCAATCAAAGTCAAATAGCAAATTCAGTTCGCCGGAGAGCAAGGCGGCAAGAAGGAAGCAAGGAGGCATACTGTATACGTATGTCGACGAAGCCGACGACGCAGCCAACGCCGCTCTCTGGATGAAATCAATCTGATATCAGGTGCCGAGGTCCCATGAATTAATATACTTCGCCTGTTCTTTCGTGAGCTTGTCTATTTTTATACCCATGCCTTCCAGTTTCAGTTCCGCGACCTTTTTATCCAGTTCTTCCGGAACCCTGTAAACGGCCGGTTTCAGCGACGGATTTTCCTTCAGGTGCTTGACGGACAAAAACTGGTTGGCAAAACTCATGTCCATTACAGCGGACGGATGCCCTTCGGCACAGGCAAGGTTTACCAGGCGTCCTTCTCCGAGCAGGTAAATTCTTTTTCCTCCCGCCAGAACGTATTCGTCGAGATTGGCGCGTACGTTTCTTTTTTTCACGGCGGATTTCTCCAGTCCGCACAGGTCAATCTCCACGTTGAAATGTCCGGCGTTGGCAAGTATGGCGCCGTCTTTCATCTTTTTAATCGATTCCATGCTTATTACGGAGGTGTTTCCGGTAGACGTGACAAATATGTCGCCCAGTCTTGCCGCATCGGCGATAGTCATTACCCTGTAGCCGTCCATTGCGGCTTCAAGCGCCCTTAGCGGGTCAGTCTCGGTGACGAGGACGTTTGCTCCCATTCCTTCGAATCTCGCCGCTATTCCTCTTCCGCACCAGCCGTAGCCGCATACGACGGCGGTTTTTCCGGCAATAAGGATGTTGGTAGCGCGAAGAATTCCGTCTATTGTCGACTGTCCGGTTCCATAGCGGTTGTCAAAAAGATGTTTTGTATCCGCATCGTTTACGGCGATAACCGGAAATTTCAACAGGTTGTTTTTTGCAAGACTCTTCAGCCGTATGACTCCGGTGGTCGTTTCTTCCGTCGCTCCGGTGACATTTACCGCCAAGGAAGGGTTTCTGTGCAGGGAAGATATAAGGTCGCACCCATCGTCAACGGCAATGTGGGGCTTTTGAGCCATAACGTTTTTTATGTTCTCGTAATACGCTTTCTTTCCATCGCCGCGTTTCCCGAATACGCTTATTTTTTCGTGCTTTACAAGGTATGCCGCAACGTCATCCTGGGTACTTAGGGGATTGGATGCGCAGAGATAAACCTGTGCTCCGGCGTTCCTCATGTTAATCATGAGGTTTGCCGTTTCGGTGGTAATGTGCAGGCAGCAGCCGATTTTCAATCCCTCGAATATTTTGTCTTTCGTGTAGCGCCTGCGCAGTATTTCCAGAACCTGCATGTGCCGGAATGCCCAGTCCGTACGCTTTTTTCCGTCATCCGCAAGTTTTATGTCGGTGATTGAATAGTCCATCGGTCATCTCCCTTTTTTGAATAGTTTTACCGAATCGGTCTTTTCCCAGTTGAAGCCGGCGTCTTCCCTGCCGAAATGCCCGTAACAGGCAGTTTTCCTGTAAAACGGCCTCAGAAGGTCGAGTTTCTTTATTATCCCCGCCGGTGAAAGGTCGAAGTTTTTCCTTATCATGCCCACTATCTCGGCATCCGGTATCTTTCCGGTCCCGTCGGTATTTATCATTATCGATACCGGC
The DNA here is from genome assembly GCA_964413825.1 of uncultured bacterium. Taxonomy (GTDB): domain Bacteria; phylum Ratteibacteria; class UBA8468; order B48-G9; family JAFGKM01; genus JAFGKM01. The sequence continues at coordinate 3,437 of CAYPTS010000060.1, read as the reverse complement.
TGTCTCATTCCTATGACGTAGGCAATCTGTATCTCGCATTTTTCCGCGAGCCCCGAAGCCACGATGTTTTTTGCCAGGTATCTCGCCATGTAGGAAGCCGACCTGTCAACCTTGGTCGGGTCCTTGCCGGAAAAACATCCTCCTCCGTGGCTTCCCACCCCGCCGTACGTGTCGACGATTATTTTCCTGCCCGTTACGCCCGTATCCGCCTGGGGTCCGCCCACGATGAACCTGCCGGTGGGATTGACGTAAATCTTCATTTTTTCACTTCTGACGGATTGAGGTATAACCTTGTCTATGACAAGCGCGGTAAGGTCGTCCTGGATTTTCTTCTTGGATACCCCGGGGTTATGCTGGGTTGAAAGAACCACGCTTTCGACCGTTTTGGGAACGCCGTTTTCATATCTGACGGTAACCTGCGATTTTCCGTCGGGACGCAGGTAATCAAGTTGCTTTTTCTTCCTCGTTTCGGCGAGTCCCTTTACGAGCTTGTGCGCGAGGGTTATGGGAAGGGGCATGTACTCGGGAGTTTCCGACGAGGCATACCCGAACATCATTCCCTGGTCGCCCGCACCGCCCTTGTCGACGCCCAGCGCTATGTCCGGCGACTGGCTCTGTATGGAGGTGATGATTGCGCTGGCATCGTAATGAAACCCGAAAGAAGGGTCGGTATAACCAACATCGAAAATCAGTTTACGGGCGATGTCCGGAATGTCTACATAACCGTTTGTCGTTATCTCTCCGGCAACAAAGATTAGTCCCCGCGTTGTCAGCGTTTCGCATGCAACCCTGCTGTTTTTGTCCTGTTTAAGCACCTCGTCCAGTATCGAATCCGATATCTGGTCGCATATCTTGTCTGGATGTCCTTCGGTAACCGATTCCGAAGTAAAAATATAAGAATTATCCATTATTTGCCTCCCAGTCGTTTTTTAAGGTGGTCTATTTCGTTTATCTCTGTGGGATTGGAGTCGTTCAGCAGTGCAAGGTAAAAGCTTATCCAATCGCCCAGTATCAGCATGTAAAAGATTTCTTCAATTTGGCTTTTCCCTTCCGCTTTTACCTCTATGGAATCAGGCTGAACCTTAGAGATGATTTCTCCCGTTATCTCAAACCGCAGTTTTGTTCTTTCGTGTTCGCTTCCCGATTTCATGTAGACCGGAATGCATTTTTTAATGAACCAGCATGGATAGCGCCACGACATAATTTCGTTATGATTCATCTCCGGAAACACGTTTACAAAAGCGAATGCCTTGCCGTTTTCAGCTATCTGGGTTTTCCACCGCGTCGCCGCCGGAAGCAGTTTTCCGCCGCAGTAAATCAGCGGTATCCGGTCAAACAGTCTGCGTGCCGTTTCCACTGCGTAATTATTTTTGTTTTCCGGAGAAAATTCCGCAACCCATTTCTCGATTTTTTCGAAAAATCCGTCCTCCGGCCCGGGAACGATACCCATCGCACCCATTATTTTGTAACAGGGGAAAAACAGGTATCCCGTCGCGCATCTCGGCGGATAGCCGCCCGGTATCTTCACAAAAGGAATGTTTTTGGAGCGGGCGGCTTCTTCAATTCTGCCGTTGCTGGAAATGCATGCCAGTCCGCATCCTTTTTCGATTGCCGAATCCATCGCGCTTAACGTTTCTTCCGTGTTTCCCGAATAGCTCATTGCGATAACAAGAGTTTCCGGACCGGCGTAAAGCGGCAGAGTATAGTCCCTGTTTACGGTGCACGGCATTCCCGCGTATCCGTATGCCAGGGCGCTTATAATGTCGCCGCCTATCGCGGAGCCGCCCATTCCGCACAAAATAACATTGCTGAATTTTTTACCGGGAAGCGCCGGCAGATTCAATGCGTATCCTTCCCTGCACTGTGCCGGAAATCCTTTCAGTTTTCCGAGCATATCCTGCTTATCGAGTTTTTTTATGTTTTCGCCTGTTATATCCATGGTTCCTCCGCCTATTTTAGTTTTTTGGTGATGTATTCGTATACCTTGTCATGGGTGTCGAAAAGAAGGGACTTTTCCGCTATTTCTTTCAATAAGGCGTAGTCAAACGCCCGTATCTTTTCCTTTACCGCGGGTATCGCTCCCGGGGACATGCTCAGTTCCTTTATTCCCATTCCCACGAGAAGGCAGGCAATCTCCGGTATGGAAGCCATCTCTCCGCACAACCCCGCCCATATTCCGTTTTTCGAAGCATTTTCCACGGTGATTTTTATCAATTGAAGGACCGACGGGTGGCAAGGCTGGTACAGGTGCGCTATTTTTTCATTGCCCCTGTCCACCGCAAGGGTATACTGCACAAGGTCGTTGGACCCTATGCTGAAAAAATCCGCCACTTCCGCAAACCTGTCGGTTATCAGTGCGGCAGAAGGGATTTCAACCATTATTCCCGTTTCAATCTCGCCTGCGAATTTTTTGTTTTCCTTCCGAAGGTCAAGCCGTACCTTTTCAAGAATCTTTTTCGATTCGATGACTTCTTCTATGGTTGAAACCATCGGAAACATGATTTTCAGGTTCCCGTAAACGGCCGCTCTCAATATTGCTCTTAACTGCGTCTCGAAAATATCTTTTCTTTCAAGGCAGAATCGTATACCCCTCCATCCGAGAAAAGGATTCAGTTCAACCTTGGAGGGCAGGGTGGACGTAAACTTATCCCCGCCTATGTCTATGGTTCTGATAATGACGGGTTTGCCGCCGTCTATCTTTTCTGCCACATTCTTGTAAGCAAGAAACTGTTCTTCTTCAGAGGGAAGGTCGGTCCTGTTGAGATAAAGGTATTCCGTTCTGTACAGTCCTATTCCTTCTGCACCGTATTTTTTGGACGTTTCAACCTCTTCAGGGAATTCAATGTTGGCGTGCAGACTGATTCTTCTGCCGTCGACGGTCTGGCACGGCAGGTCTCTGATGAGCGAAAGCTTCTTTTTTGTAAGGACAATCTCCTGCTTTTTGCAGGTGTATTCTTCAATAACTTCAGTTCCTGGATTTATAAGCACCAGTCCGTTATCCCCGTCTATGATTATGGTATCGCCGTCTTTTATTTCCTCGGTTGCTTTATCGGCGACGACTGCCGGAATTTCCAGCGCTTTTGCGATAATCGCCGCATGTGAGGTTTTACTTCCGATTTCCGTTAAAAAGCCCGTTACGTAGTCTTTATCCAGTGCAACGGTCTGGCTGGGGAACAGGTCCCTTGCGACAATTATCTCGTTTTTGAATTTTTTAATTTTGGAGGGTGCAGGACCGCCCTGAAGGTTCATCATGACCCGTTCAATCACGTCCAGCAGGTCTCTCCGCCGGTCTTTCAGGAAATCCGCCGGCTTTTTCTTGAATTCTCTGCCGAGTTTGTGTATAACCCGGTTAAGAGCGCTTTCACTGTTAATCCTTTCATCCCTGATTATGTTTTCAGTTTCGCCTTTGAGAAGCGCATCCTTCAAAAATGCCAGGT
>CAYPTS010000059.1:0-12544 GCA_964413825.1 uncultured bacterium | reverse complement strand
GATAATTCGATTTTACAATACAGAGATTTCCATAACGGGAGAACCCATGGACAAAAGCGTAATAGACACATCGAAAGAGGTACTGACGGTAAGAGAACGATTCAGAAGGCAGATGCACTTCAGGAGCGTGGACAGGGGAATACACTGGGAATTCGGCTATCTGGAAGAGACAATAGACAGGTGGCATTCGGAAGGACTGCCTTCAAATATCAAAAAAGGCGAAGGACGTTGTTCGGTTGAGGAACATTTCGGGGTCGACCCGTTCTTTTACTTGCCGGTACACCACCAACTACTGCCGGCTTTCACCGGAGAGACAAAAACATTGAAAGAGGAAAAAGGCAGGAGGACGGAACAACTGCCGGACGGCACGATACAGGAAGTACAAACAGAAGGCATACACACAATCCCTCACTATATAAAGATGCCGGTAAGTGACTGGGAAAGTTGGAAAAGGTTCAAGGAACGCCTGAATCCTGATACGCATGGACGGATTCCTTTCGATGCGAAAAAAATGGGAGAATACTGCAGAACCCTTAATTATCCGGTAGGCATCGGACTAGGTTCTTATTTCGGAACACCGAGAACTTGGATGGGTTTTGAGCAAATTTCAATGATGCTTTACGACCAGCCTGACCTGGTGGAAGACATGGTGGAAACACTGACAGTTCTCTATGAAACAACGCTTCAAAAAGTTCTTCCTGAAATAGAGGTTGATTTTGCCGCGGGCTGGGAAGACATCTGTTTCCGCAACGGCCCGATGTTAAGCCCCGCGATGTTCAGAAAAATCGTTGCGCCGCGCCTGAAAAGGGTAACCGCACTCTTGCGCCAGCACGGAGTAGACGTCATCTGGACAGACTGCGACGGCAACATAAACGACCTTGTTCCTGTCTGGCTGGAGTGCGGCGTAAACTGCATGTTCCCCATCGAGGTACAAGGCGGTTCCGACCCTGTGGAACTGCGAAAACGCTACGGACGCAACATCCTTCTGCGCGGCGGCATAGCAAAATACCAACTGGCGCTGGGGAAAAAAGCTATCCTAAAAGAACTGAAGCGCGTGGAAAAGGTCGTTGAGGACGGAGGATACATTCCTCACGGAGACCACCGCATACCCGACGACGTACCTTACGAAAACTATAAGTACTATATCAGAGAGAAACTCTCAATGCTCGGCTGGCGTAAATACGACATAGACAGAATCGAAGGCATGGCCGGATGAAATCAATCTTCTGTTTCAACAGATTCAGTTTGTCTATTTCTTAAACTTGGGGTCAGTAACCCTTTGAACCCTCACATGCTTTTTCGGTTTCGACGTCATTTTCAGTTTCTCAATCAACTCGTCGTACTCTTGCCTGTCTACGGGTATATCAACAGTTTTTTTCTTCTGTCCGGAAAGAATGCAGGCATTGATAAACTCCACGGCATTCAGTCCGTCCTTGCCGGCGGCAAGAAGTTCCTTTTTTCCAGCTATTGCCGCGACAAAGTTTTTAATCATCTCTATATGTCCCGTCGCAACGTTGCTTTTGAACGCAAACTTTTTCTTTTCCGCCTTAAACTTGAGAGACGCCCAGGCATCTTTTGCTTCGCGGGTAAATCTGGTTACGGGCGATTCATACCTGTACAGGGTCATATTGTCTTTTCCGTTGATAATAATTTTGCCTTTATCTCCGGCTATCTCCATGTGGAAACTGCCCTTGGGTTCACAGGTGGTAGTGTAATAATACCCGCAGGCGCCGTTTTCATACAGGAGTGTCGCAGAAACCTCGTTTTCGACCTCTATGTCATGCAGGCGGGTTCTCGTTTTTGCGTTCACTGCAACCGGAAGCCCTCCAAGAAGGACAAACAGGTCTATTATATGCGGCGCCTGATTGACCAGAACGCCGCCGCCTTCCCCTTTCCATGTGGCGCGCCATGCGTTGCTGTCATAGTATGCCTGTGTGCGGAACCACGGGTCGACGCACAATGTCCTCATTGTTTTTCCAAGTGCGCCGCTTTCCACAATTTCTTTCGCCTTTTTGAAAAACGGTTCGGTTCTCATCTGGTGCATGACTGCAAATTTTCTCCGATTTTTCCTTGCCGAGGCAATCATCCTGTCCACGGCGGACACGGTCACGGCAACCGGCTTTTCGCATAGAACATGCAGTCCGTTTTCAAAAGCAAAAATGCTTGCGTCGGGATGGAACCAGTGGGGGATGACAACTATTACGGCATCGCATAAACGGCTTTCTATGAGTTTCCTGTAATCCGTAAAATACGGAACGCCGAACGCCTCCCCTTTTTCTCTCGCAACACCCGCATCGTTGTCGCACACGCAGGCAAGCACGGCATCTTTCAGGGAACGCACGTTTTCACAATGGGCATATCCCATGGCACCCAGACCGATTACGCCTATCCTGACAGGTTGCATCGCCTTCCTCCTATCCCTCACCCTTTTCCTCTCCGCTTGAAAGAATAGGGAAAAAGTGATAGTTGAAAAAATTTACATTACTTCTTGGCGTGCGCAGGGTCAGTCTCTCTTTTGACCTTTACCGCCTTCTTAATCTTCGATGTCTTTACCAAACCTTTCATCATGGTATCGTATTCTTTCCTGTTCACGGGTATCTTTACAGTTTTTTTCTTCTTGCTCGAAAGAATACAGGCATTGAGGAATTCCACGGAATCAAGGCCTTCCACTCCAGGAGAAACCAGTTTTTCGCCTTTTGAAATCGCCGCCGCAAAATTTTTCAGCACCGCGCTGTGTCCTGCCGCAACGTCAACGGGAATCTTTACCTTTTCTTCTTTTACGTCAAGAGACGCCCACATGTTTTTGGTCTGGTGGGTAAATTTCGAAACAGGTACGCTGTATTTGTACAGAGTTACGTCATTTCCGTTAACTACAATCTTACCCTTGTCGCCCACGACCTCCATGTGGAAAGGACCGCCCGGCTCGCATGTGCTGGTGTAATAGTAACCCCATGCACCGTTTTTATATTCGAGAGTCGCTGAAACCTCGTCTTCCACCTCTATCTTGTGAAGGCGCGCTCTTGTCATGGCTTCAACCTTTACCGGCAGGCCCGCTACCCGGGTGAAAAGGTCTATGGTATGCGGCGACTGGTTAATTATGACTCCTCCGCCTTCGCCTCTCCATGTGGCCCGCCACGTCCCGCTGTCGTAATAAGACTGTGCGCGGTACCACGGGTCTATGCAAAGTGTTCTCGTAATTTCTCCGATAACCCCTTTCTTTATCAGTTCCTGCAATTTTTTGACAAGATTGGTAGTTCTGCGCTGGTACATGACGGCAAAAACCTTCTTATTCTTCTTTGCCGCCTTGACCATCTTGTCGGCGTCGGCAACGGTAACCGCAATCGGCTTTTCCGAAAGAACGTGCAGTCCGTTGTTAAAAGCGTGTACGGCTATCTCCGGATGAAACCAGTGGGGAGTAGCTACAACCACCGCTTCGCAGAGCCCGCTTTTTATAGCTTTTTTATAATCTGTGAAGTACGGAACGTTGAATTCCTTCCCTTTTACTTTTGCAACGTCTTCGTCAATGTCGCACACAAAAACAAGATTGATACCCTTCAGATTCTGAATACCCTTGCAGTGGGCCGACCCCATTCCTCCAACTCCTATTACCCCTATTTTCACAACGCCCTTCTTCTTCATTTTTCCTCTCTCCTTTACCCCGCTTGCCCCGTATTTTCTTTACGGGGAACACTTTAAATACCGAGATTAGCGATTCGGTTTTAAGGATTCGGGAATGCCTTTTCTCTGCCTTTGTCTTTCCCGAACCTCCAATCTCAAATCCCGAACCTCAGTCTTTTGTTGCGCGGGGTTATGATTTTGTTTTCTTTCTGAACAACGTGCTATAATATAATACATAATAGAACAAAAATCAAACCAAAATGGACGACTTGAAGATTGGCTCGGAAGAGTGGAAAGAAAGGCTTAAAGGAAAGTCTCCTGAAGAGATAGCGGAGATAGTCGGCGATTACTACGAAGAACTGTACGGGAAGGATGCGGCGTTCCCAACGAAAAGAATACTCGGACTTGTGTTTTTCGCCCTGATTCTGGGTCTGGTTTGCATAACCTTCTTCCAACTCTTTTCCCGCCTATCGCGATAGTGCACTTGCGGTATTTGATGAAGTTGCATCTTTAATATATAATACCGGTTATGTGGGGACGAGTATACGTTGCGGCTTTTCTGGTGAGCGGTCTTTTATCTGCAGGGTTAACTTTCCTGTCGGGAAAAATAGCACGCAGATTCGGATTCATATCCGTTCCTTCTTCACGAAGCGTACACAAACAGCCCACTCCTCTCCTTGGAGGACTCGGAATATATTTTTCCTTATGTTTCACGATACTCGCCGGCATTTTCATAGTGAAAAGCGGACTGATACCGGACTTCCTGAAAATTTATGTCCCCGGCATCGCAGGTTCCATGAAACAGATTGCTGCGGTCATTATCGGCGGACTTGCGGTGGTAGCCTTCGGAATAATAGACGACAAGAAAGGGCTTAATGCCCTGCAAAAACTCCTTTTGCAGGTAATAGCGATTATCATCATTTTCTCCGAAGGAATACGCGTCTCCCTTTTTCTGGCAAATCCGGTTCAATCGTTCATCCTGACATCTTTCTGGTTTCTCCTGATGATGAACGGTTTCAACCTCATGGACAACATGGACGGGCTGAGCGCCGGAGTGGCATTCATAAGCGGAACCATACTTTTCATTTTTGCCGTGCAGATGCAGCAGTTGTTCGTCGCCACTGTACTTGCGGTTTTTCTCGGAAGCGTTTTAGGGTTTTTGAAGCATAACTTCCCGCACGCCAAAATTTTCATGGGCGAATGCGGAAGCAGTTTTCTCGGATACTTTCTGGGAACGGCCGCCATCCTGCTGACTTTTTACCGGTACGAAGAAGGACAGAACTTTCTGCCGGTTTTCGCTCCGGCAATCATTTTTTCGGTGCTGTTTTTCGACACCCTGTCGGTCGTCTGGATACGAAAAAAACGAGGGCTTCCCATATCCCGGGCTGATAAAAACCACATTTCGCACCGGCTGACAGGTCTGGGGATGACGCAAAAACAAGCGGTATTGTTCATATATCTTCTGACGCTGTGTACGGGCATCGGAGCGCTCCTGCTGTCCAGTTTGAACGTCTTCGGAGGCATGCTCGTTATATTTCAGGTGTTCATAATCATCGTAATCGTCGGGCTTCTGGAACTTACGGGAAGAAACAGGGAGCAAAATCAATGACCCCGCTGAAAAACGCGGGGCGAAGGAATTCAAAAGAGATAAATCATAATCCCTCATTATGTGAGAGATACAAAGGAGAATTCGGGATAAATGGAAAAGAGAGCATGGATAGAAATTGACACGGGCAGGATATTGGAAAACGTTGAAAAAATAAAAAAATACACCTGCAGGAAATTTATGGCCTGCGTCAAGGGCGACTGCTACGGCCTTGGAATGTGCAGGATATCCGGCGTTATAGAAAATGCTGTCGACTGTTTCGGAGTGGCAACAACTTCCGAGGCAATCTCGCTTAGGGAAGCCGGAATAAGAAAACCCATACTGGTCATGGGACCGGTACTGCCGGGGGATGTCGAACTTCTCGTTGAAAACGACGTGCGGATTGCGCTGTTCAACAACGAACTGTTGAAAGCAGCGGAGAAGGCGGCGGAAAAAAGAAACAAGAAAACCGTCGTTCATATAAAGGTGGACACCGGGCTGGGAAGAATAGGCGTGAGCGCAAAGGAATCGGAGAATTTCATACGCAGGGTTGCCGGCAGTAAAAAAATAAGGATAGAAGGCATATTCACCCACTTTGCAACCGCCGATTGTAAAGATACGTCATATGCAAAGCACCAGCTGCGGGAGTTCAACGGCGTACTGGAACGGACGGCGGACATTGGCATACCCGTCAAACACATAGCAAATTCACCTTCCATACTCAACCTGCCCGAAACGTACAGAAATTTTGACATGACGAGAATCGGCCTGCTGATTTTCGGTATTTATCCTGAAGTGCGTCTTTACAAAAAACTCCCCCTTAAATGTACGGTTAAGGGATTCTGCAGGGCAATCTACGTTAAAACTGTTCCGAAGGGAACTCCATTGAGTTACGGAATCACCTACAGGACAATAAGAACCTCCGAGATAGCCACTACGGGTATAGGATATGCAGACGGACTCCGGAGGCTTCTTTCCAACAATTTCTATTTCACGCACAAGGGTAAAAAGATAAAAATCACAGGCAACATATGTATGGACCAGACGCTTATAGACGTCACGGGAAAAAACGTCAAGACGGGAGATTCTTTGCAGGTCTTCGGGGATAATTTCGAGATTGAAAAGATGGCGGACAAATGCAAAACAGTGCCGCAGGAAATACTGTGCGGGTTCACAAGTCCGAGGATGGCAAAGATTTACAAAAAATGAATTTGAAAGAGTATAAAGTTATGATTGAGAAATATCTGGACAAGGCGATGCCGCCTGCCGTCAGAGAACCTAAGATTCTCCACGAAGCGATGCGGTACAGTGTGTTTTCCGGCGGCAAACGACTCAGGCCCGCAATAGTCCTTTTAACCGGAAAAATTTTCAGCGTCAGCGAAAAAAAACTACTGCCTGCCGCATGCGGAATTGAGCTTATCCACAACTTTTCTCTCGTGCACGACGACCTGCCCGGCATGGATAATGACGATTTCCGAAGAGGACGCCCTACCTGCCATAAGAAATTCGGCGAAGCAATTGCCATACTGGCGGGCGACGCCCTCCTGACGCTCGGCTTTGAATTGATTGCCAAATCCGGCAGCCCCGCACTGATAATAGATACCGCCGCGGCAATCGGTTCAGAAGGAATGGCAGGGGGACAAGCAATGGACGTTGAGTTTAAAGACAGAAAAATCACCGACCGGCTGAAAAAAAAGATTGACGGAAAAAAAACCGGAAGATTGTTTGAGTTGTGTTTTACAGCGCCTCTTTTTTTCAGGAAAACGAGAGCGGACGACAGAGAAAAAATAAAAAAAATCGCAGAAAATTTCGGCGTGGCGTTCCAGGTGCGGGACGACATCGAGGATGAAGAAGGCGATGCCGGACATTTAAAACGCAGGCAGGCCGGTCTTTACAGAAAAATGAAGAAAGACATTGGACATTTCGGAAAAAGAGGACGGCCGCTGTCGGATATAATTGACAATCTTTTCTCTTGACAAATCAGGAGGTTTTGTGGTAATCTGCCATATACCAATTGAAGCTCTTGCAATTCTTGTCAGGAATAAAAAACGGGGGGAGGAATTATGGCAATTTTAGAAACACGGGAACTTACAAAGGTCTATACTTTGGCCAGGAATAAGACCGTTACCGCTCTCAACAAGGTGTCCATGAGCGTGGAGGAAGGCGAAATTTTCGGGATTCTCGGACCCAATGGTTCGGGCAAAACAACCTGTCTTAAACTTTTGCTCGGAATTGTCTTTCCCACCGAAGGCAAAATAAATATAATGGGAAAAAACCAGTATGCCGTGGACATAAAGAAAAATATCGGATTCCTGCCTGAAAATCCGTATTATTACGACTACCTCACAGGTCCTGAAATCCTGAAGTTCTATGGAAAACTTTTCGACATGCCTGCCGCTCTCATAGAAAAGCGCACGGATGAACTCCTTAAGATGGTCAGTTTGAACGACGCAAAACACCTGTCACTGAAACATTATTCCAAAGGAATGCTTGAACGGATAGGGCTGGCCGCAAGCCTCATCAACGACCCGAAAATAATCATCCTTGACGAGCCGACAACCGGTCTGGACCCCATAGGATGCAAAGAAACCAGGGACCTGCTGATAAGACTGAACAAGGAAGGAAAAACCATACTTCTTTCAAGCCATTTTCTGTCAGAGGTTGAAAGGGTATGCACCAGAATAGTAATTTTTCACAAGGGCAACCTGCTGACAACCGGAACACTCAGCAATCTGCTTGCGGAATATAAAGCGGAAAACCTTGAAGACCTTTTTGTCAAAGCGATAGAGAAGTTTGACAGCGAAACCGGAGGGATAAAATGAAGAAAGCATGGATTATAGCACTCAACACCTTCAACGAAGCGTTGAAAAAGAAAACGTTCTATATTTTGCTGGTGGTAGCGCTCGTAGTCATAGGCGCCTCCAGGTTTTTCTCGTTTCTGGCGGCAGAAGACGAACTGAAAATGATAAAAGACGTCAGTTTTTCAACCATCCAGTTTTTCGGTGCGCTGATTGCAATATTCACCGCACTCGCCGCAGTATCCGGCGAGATAGAAAAACGAACCATCTACACGCTCCTTTCAAAACCCATAACAAGAAACAATTTTATTATGGGCAAGCTGATAGGGCAGTCGCTTATAATACTGCTTAACGTTTTACTGATGAGCATCTTTTTCGTGGGTCTTCTGTACTTCAAGAAAAGCCCTCCGGACGTGCAAACCTTTAAAACCATTTTTCTGATTTACGTCTCGCTGGTTCTCATCGGCTCAATCACCCTTGCCGTTGCAACGTTCGCCACGGATGCATTCAACCTTATATTCTCTTTCTTCCTGTACATAGTGGGACACCTTATCACTTACGGAAAACAGCTTCTTGAAAGAACCGAAAACTTCGTGTTAAAAGGCCTTGGAGAAATGCTTTACACGATAATTCCCAACTACGAGAATTTCAACATCAAAGACAAGGTGGTCGTCGGGGTAAACGTTTCGTGGAAGTACGTGGGGCAGACCACCGCTTACGGATTGATTTACATAACCATCGCGGTTCTAATAGGCATCTACTTCTTTAACAAGAGGGAAGTATGAACAGGAAAATTAACAGGATAGTTCTTCTTGTAGCTTTGTTTCTTTATATACCGCTGGGACTCCTGCAGGTTAGCATTGACTATAACAGAAAGGTGGAAGACCTCGAAGGGCGCATGCTCCTTATGCCCGGGCAGATAGCGGGCAGTCTCGTTCTGGGAGGATTCAGAGGAATCGCCGCAGACCTTCTGTGGCTGAACGTAGAGGATTTCTGGCACAAAGGACAGCATTACAAGATGCTGCCTCTTCTCGATTCGGTGTCATGGCTCCAGCCCCAGTACATAACCGTCTGGGCGATAGGCGGATGGCACATGGCATACAACATTTTTGCCAACGTCAGCGGAACGGCTTCCGCCATTGAAAAGCAACTGGAAGAAAAATTGCAGAGTCTGCCGGAAGAAGAGAGAAAGTCCGCAGAGCCGGCCGCAAAAATCGCAAAAGAAGTCGCCGCTTTAAAAGAAAATCTTCAAGGTTATGATGCCGACGGCATGCCCGAAAAGAAAATACCCGGTCTGATTGCAAAACTTGACTCTTACGACGCCGCACTGGCGGAACTGCAAAAAAACAACTCCATACAGCCGGTCGTAGAAACGGTTCAGGCCCTTGCCTCTGTTCCGCGCGAACAATTGTTTTGGTACGACAGGGGAATAAGCTTCCTGAAACGGGGCATTACCTATAACCGCGAAAAATACGACATTTATTTCGAACTCGGCTGGACGTATTACCACAAAGGAATGGACTACGGAAACGCGGCGCGTTATCTTGAACGAGCGGTAAAATTCCCCCACCCGGATTACGTTGACAGCGTTTTGGCCCATGCCTACGAACTTAGCGGGAATGTCGACAAGGCGCTTGCGCAGTGGGAAAAACAGTTGGACAGCGGTTTCAAGCCCATAGCGGAGAGAGCGATACGCGCGATAAAAAGAGACGGTGCGTTTACTCCAAGAAGAAGAAGAGCGCTGGGTCTTGACCCTGACTGAACGTTCGCTTCGGATTAAGATACGATGTTATCAAAACAATATGGAAGAATTTTCGTCATTTCCGCTCCGTCGGGGACCGGAAAAACCACCATCGGCAGAAAACTCGGGGAACTGATTCCGGAAATCCAACTCATCGTATCCTATACTACGAAAAAACCGCGTTCAGAGGAAAAGGAGGGCATTAACTACCATTTCATAACGGAAACGAGGTTCAAGGAAATGATTGAAAACGGCGAATTCGCGGAGTGGGCCAAAGTTTACGGCAACTACTACGGCACGCCGAAAAACGAAATTCTGAAAGGACTCGGGAAAAACAGAAAGGTGCTTCTCACGATAGACACGCAGGGCGGACGGAGCATAGCTGAAAAATTTCCGGAGGCGGTTCTCATAGGCATCCTGCCCCCTTCGCTTAAAGAACAGGAAAGAAGAATAAGAAACAGGAGCGCACTTTCCGAAGAAGAAATATGCAGGCGCATGTCTGCCGCAAAAGAAGAAAGAAAAACACTCTTAAACGAGTATAATTTCCGGTTGATAAACAAAAACCTTGAAAGCACCATAAAGAAGATTGCCGGCATAATCACCAAAGGAAGCAAATACTGAAAAAGGAGCTACAAAATGGGAAAAGTAAAAGTTGCGGTTATCGGGGCAGGGGCCATGGCAAACAACGTTCATTACCCGTCGCTGAATGAGATTAAAAATGCCGAAATCACGGGCATTTCGGACCTGTTGCAGACACGCAGGGAGGAAACAGCTAAGAAATACGGCGTAAAACGGACGTTTGCGGATTATAAGGAGATGCTTGAAAAAACATCTCCGGATGCCGTTTACGTGATAATGCCGCCCCACCACCTTTTTGACATAACCGTACACTGTATGAATCTCGGACTGAACGTCTTTATAGAAAAACCGCCCGGGGTTACCAGAGAGCAGACGAGACAACTGGCCAACCTTGCGGAAAAAAAAGGCGTTCTCACCATGGCCGGGTTCCAGCGCAGGTTCGCTCCGGCGGCGGTGGAAGCGAAAAAGAAAATCCTTCAGCGGGGCGATGTAATACACTGCCAGGCGAACTTTTTCAAAAACTACATAAACCAGCCGCCTTACTACAACGGAGCGATAGACATACTGACGTGCGATGCGATACACTCGGTAGACATTCTCCGATGGATGGCCGGAGAACCGAAAAAAATAACGAGTTCCGTTAAAAACCTTTTCGCAGGGTACGACAACTGTTTTCATGCGATGATTGAATTTGAAAGCGGCGCCACGGGATTTCTTGCAGCCAACTGGGTCTCGGGAAAGCGCATATACAACATTGAGATTCACGGCAAGGGAATATGTGCGTTCGTGAATCCCGAAGATTCCGCCGTGATATATAAAGACGGCAAGGAAGAGGGCGAGGTGCTGAAGGCGGCGGAACTGGCGGGCAGTAAGGAAACATTCAGGCTGGCAGGTTTTTATGACGAAAACAAGCATTTCATCAACTGTATAAAAGCAAAAAAACAGCCACAGACGAATTTTGCCGATGCGCTAAAAACCATGGAGTTTGTAGACCGCATCTACCACTCATGCATTTAGGCAAGCGGGTACCTTCCATGGCTGATGCCTGACCGGAGAAATTCGATGTAGTTGGCTTCCATCTGCGGGGATATGGGACTTGATTCCGGTATGTTGGACGGGATGAGGATAAACATTCCTTTCCTGCCCCCCTGGATTACCGCGTCTTTTACCATCTGCGTTATCTCTCCGGATGTTCTGAATTCCATATCCTCGGCAAGCAGTCCTCCCATGAGAACAACCCTGTCGCCTGTTATCCTTTTTATTTTCAGTATCATGTTGGGCATGTCGGCGCTATTGACCACGGGTTCGAGAACATCTATCCCCATTTTTAGAACCAGCGGCAGAAGAGGTTCTATATGCCCGTGCCAGTGATAACAAACGTAGTTTTTACCGCCGGTCCGCAATATGTCTATCAACTCCCTGTCATATTTCAAGACAAAATCGGAAAAAACCTTTTTCACGTCGTGGAAATACTCGGCGGGAAGGTCCGGAGGCGTCGCATACTCTGCGCCCCTTATCCTTATAATGGCGCCGGAAACCGACCCGGAGATAAACCTGTAAAGATTGACAAGCCGTTCATGAATTTTTTCGAGCAGTTGATGCACGAGTTTCGGATATTCAAGCATGAAATTCGGCATATCGCCCGGGGCAAAAAGCTCCGAAATAACAGCAAGGGGGTTAGGCAGAGCAATGACAACAACTCCCCTGTCGCCCAGTTCCCCGGCAATCCGGTAATAGTCCGACAGGGCGGGACTGAAGGGGGTATACGGCAGTTCGAGAAACTTCTTTATGTCGCCTTCGCTTTCCACCCAAGGCTTCTGAATCCACTGGTGCATGCTCGTATTCGATGTCCTTGCGGAACGCGTGAGTTGTCCCCGGCGGGTGACTACCGACAGTTGCACGGTTTTTGAAAACGGAGTGTCTTCAAATTCGTTTACCTTGACGTCTATGCTGCCCGGTGCGGAAAAGAAAAAGCCCGTTTTGGGCCTGTAAAGATGAAATGTATCCTGGCACTCTCTTGCGGTCTGCAGAAGTTTCTCAAAACTTTTATGCGCCGCCCAAAAACTGTCCTTGTCAAAGGGGTCTATTTTATAAAGGGAAACAGGCACCCTGTCGGGCATGCCTCCAAGCAAAACCGTCATAATCCTTTCTTTGGACGTCATCCCGCACCTCCCCTGTACCTTTTCAGATAAGGTCCAGTCTGCCCAGAAACAGATTAAACGG
>CAYPTS010000058.1:0-12604 GCA_964413825.1 uncultured bacterium | reverse complement strand
CCTGTCAACCGATACGGGGGTCAGGAAACGGAGGATACTTTTGGCGGCGCGGCGGCCCATGCCCATCGCGCTTATGACAGTTGCCGCTCCGGTCGCTATGTCCCCGCCGGCATAGATGCCGGGTACATTGGTAGCGCAGGTATCCGGGTCAACGGTTATGTTACCCTTCCTGCCTGTCTGCAGTTTCCTGTAGGTAGACGGCACCAGGGGGCTGGGGTTCTGCCCTATAGCGACAATCACGGAATCAACGGGTATGACCTCTTCGGTTCCGGATACGGGAACAGGTCTGCGCCTGCCGCTGTCGTCCGGCTCTCCCAGTTCGTTGTGTATTACCTTTATGCCGTTGACGTATCCCTTCTCATCGCCGGTTACCTCGAGCGGCTGTACGAGAAACACGAATTTTATCCCCTCTTCCAGTGCATGTTCATACTCCTCTTTTCTTGCGGGCATTTCTTTTTCCGTCCTGCGGTACAGAACGGTCACCTCTTTCGCACCAAGCCGCAGGGCGCATCTCGCGGAATCCATCGCAACGTTTCCCCCGCCTATCACCGCAACTTTATCCCCTGTCGTAACGGGTGTGTCGTATTCGGGAAACAGGTACCCCTTCATAAGGTTCACCCTTGTCAAAAACTCGTTCGCGGAATACACCCTCAAAAGATTTTCCCCCGGCACTTCCATAAAAGAAGGCAGTCCGGCCCCGGAAGCGATAAAAACCGCTTCGTATCCTTCGTCAAAAAGGTCGTCAATGGTGAGCGTCCGGCCTATGATAATGTCTGTCCTTATTTCCACGCCGAGTTTTCTCAGCAGGTCTATCTCCCTGTTTACGATTTTCTTCGGCAGGCGGAATTCCGGTATGCCGTAAGTGAGCACGCCGCCGGGGTTATGCAGTGCCTCGAAAATTGCGACGCTCACGCCGCATTTTGCAAGTTCCGCGGCGCAGGTAAGACCGGCCGGGCCGGAACCCGCCACGGCAACCTTTTTGCCGCTTACCGCAGGATTGGAGGAAACCGGACAGGACATGTGCTGGCCGCCCCTGTCGGCAACGTAACGCTCAAGTTTTCCTATAGCGACCGGCTGTCCCCTTTTTGCCAGAGTACATAACGCTTCACACTGGGTCTCCTGAGGGCAGACCCTCCCGCATATTGCCGGCAGGAGATTGGTGTTATAGATAACGCTGAGAGCCCCGTCAAAATCCTTCCCCGTTAATTTTTTTATAAACCCGGGAATGTCTATCTCCACAGGGCATCCCTTAACGCAGGGAGCCTTCTTGCACTGCAAACACCTGCTTGCCTCAAACAATGCCTCTTCTTCGGTATACCCTTTTGCCACCTCGTTGAAATTTTTAACCCTCTCATTCGCCGGCTGTTTCGCATCCTTTATTCTTTCCTTATTGGACATCTCTGACTCCTTAGCGCTTATTTGTATCAGGAAGGGCTGTTATCTGTACTCCTTTTTTGCTGATACCTATGTGTTTTTTCCAGTTCGCATCATCCTGCACGGGGTAGTCCTTCATGAAATGGGTACCCCTGCTCTCTTTCCTCAGGGAAGCCGCTTTCGTAACGAGTATCGAAAGAATCAGCATGTTAAGTGTCTCGAATCCGGTCCGGTCGGAAAACTCCTTGAGGAATGCGTACCTCGTCCAGTCGATAAGTTTTTGCTCCGCTTTTTCCAGCAGATGCCCGTCCCTCTCAATTCCTACGTTTCTCCACATTAAACTCCTGATAGACCTTTTAAGGTCCTCCCTGTCTATAAGAATGTCCGCTTTCTGCGGGAAAACGTATTCCGCCTTCAATTTCGCCTGTTTCGTTCCGCCCGTTTCAAGAATCCTTTTTCCGGTACGGGCGCCGAAAACAAGCCCTTCGAGAAGGGAGTTGCTCGCAAGGCGGTTCGCCCCGTGAACACCGGTACAGGCGGCCTCGCCGCAGGCGTAAAGATTTTCAAGGTTCGTCCTTCCCCACATGTCCGTCTTGACTCCGCCCATGAAATAGTGCGCCGCGGGCCTGACCGGAATCATGTCACTGTTCAGGTTAACGCCGTAATACATGCAGAAATTGTATATCGTGGGGAACCTTTTTTTCAGATTGCATTTTATCTCCCTCAAGTCGAGATAAACGCAGTTGGCGCCGGTAAGTTTCATCTGGTCTATGATTGCCCTTGTTACGACGTCCCTCGGCGCAAGTTCGCCCGACGGATGATACTCCTGCATAAACCTTTCACCCTTGGAATTTTTCAGGATGCCTCCCTCGCCTCTCACGCTTTCGGAGATTAAAAAACGCGGGGCCCCGGCCTGGTAGAACGTGGTGGGATGAAACTGGTAGAACTCAATGTCTTCCAGAACAGCCCCGCACCGGTATGCGGCGGCTATGCCGTCGCCGGTTATGCCCGGGGGATTTGAGGTTTCCTGAAAAATGTTACCGGCGCCTCCGGATGCAAGAACAAACGCTTTTGCCCTGAAAATAGAAAAACTCTTTTTGCTCTCGTCGTAGACGAGTGCGCCGGTTACTGTGTTCTGATGTACTATGAAATCAACGAGGAAACAGGAATGCATCCTTTTTATTTTCTTTTCGGATTCTATTTTTCCGTATAAAAACTCCTCTATATTTCTGCCTATCGAATCCCCGTCTATGTGAAGTATTCTTCTGCCCGTATGCCCGCCTTCCCTCGTAAAATGGTATCCGTTCCTGTCCCTGTCGAAGGCAAGCCCCATGGAAATAAGGTCGTGTATTCTGTCCACCCCTTCCCTGACAAGAATTTCCACGGCCTCCTGATTTGCCAGCCCACAGCCGGTCTTCAGCGTATCCTCTTTGTGCTTTTCAAACGAGTCCCCTTCTGCAACCGCGCCTGCAATCCCGCCCTGGGCGTTGTATGTGCACGTTCCTTCAATCCCGTCTTTACAAAGAACGACCGTATTCGAATTTTTCAGTTCGAGGGCTACCGCAAGGCCTGCAATCCCGCCCCCGATGACGAGAAAATCAACCTCCTCGCAGTGCAGTTTTTCAGTATTGAAAGAAACGAGAAAATCCGGTATCATTTTTTGAATTTGTCCAGCTTCTCTTTCCAAAATTTTTTTTCGGCATCGCTGGCGTAATCAATTATCAGGCGTCCGTTAAGATGGTCAATCTCATGCTGGAAGCATCGCGCCAGAATCCCGTCCGCTTCCATGGTAAACTCCCTGCCTTTTTCATCCAGCGCTTTCAAAACAACTTTTTTTGCCCTCTGTATGGAAAAAAAGACCGCGGGAAAACTCAGGCATCCTTCCGTATCAATCTCCTCTCCCGTCATTTCCGCCAGTTCGGGATTTATAGCGGTTATGATTTTCTCCCTGTCGTTGTCCAGCGCAAGAAAAACTCTCTTGAGGATACCCACCTGCGTTGCCGCCAAACCCAGGCCGCGTTCCTTTGAAAGGGTATCCTTCATGTTTTTTATCAACCTGTTCATATCTTTGTCTATACTGCCCACCTCGTCCGCTTTCGTTCTTAAAACTTCGTCCCCGTATATCCTTATTTTTTTTCTCATTTTTTGTACCCGATAATGCCACCGGATTCAGTTTCGCCGGAGAACAATACGGCAAGGAGTCAAATGCATGTTGAAGAATCCAACAGCGCTTCCGGACGCAATCAATACCGTCAGGTGGTCTGAACTTTAGTACCCAGATACTTCTCAACCGTTTTGATGGCGCAGTACTTGCCGCACATTGTGCACACGTCCTTTTCCGCCGACTTGTGTTTTTTGTACAACTCGTCAAATTTGGCAGGGTTTATGGAAATTTTTCTCTCTTCCTGCCAGTTTCTTTCCGTCCGCACCCTGTCCATTTTGTAATCCCAGTCTTTCGCTCCGGGCAGGTTTTTTCCTATGTCCGCGGCATGGGCGGCTATCTTCGCGGCAATGGTGCCTTCGATTACTTCTTCAAGACCCGGCAGTGAAAGATGTTCGCTGGGAGTGACGTAACATATATAGTCCGCACCGTGCCATCCCGCAATGGCGGCTCCGATTGCAGAAGTTATGTGGTCGTATCCCGGAGCGACGTCGGTTACGATGGGTCCGAGAACGTAAAACGGCGCTCCCCCGCATATCTTCTTCTGAAGCATTATGTTTGCCGGAATCTCGTTTATTGGAATGTGCCCGGGACCCTCTACGATGACCTGAACGCCGCTTTCCCACGCAGTGCGCGTCAGTTCGCCGAGAGTCAGCAATTCATCTATCTGCGAGGCATCGGTAGCATCGGCCAGTCCGCCCGGCCTCATACCGTCTCCCAGGCTTAAGACCATATCGTGTTTTTTGGCTATGTCCAGTACCCTGTCAAAATTTTCATAAAGCGGGTTTTCCTTTCCGTTCGCAATCATCCAGCTTATGAGAAATGCCCCGCCCCTGCTTACGACCATCGCCTTTCTCGGACTTTTTCTAAGGCGTTCCAGCGTACGAAGCGTAATTCCGCAGTGCAGAGTCGCAAAGGCGACCCCGTCCTGCGCATGTTTCTCAATAACTTCAAAAATCTTTCCCGGCTCCATTTTCGACAGAGCGCCTTTTTCCTCGATAGACTCTATCGCCGCCTGGTATATCGGCACTGTTCCTACGGGAACCGGACTGCGTTCAATAATAACCTTCCTTATCTTGTCAATGTTCCCGCCGGTACTCAGGTCCATAACCGTATCCGCACCGTGCTTGCAAACCGCCTTCAACTTCTCAACTTCCGAACTTATATCCGTAATGTCCGGAGAAGTCCCTATGTTGGCGTTTACCTTGATACTCAACCCCTCGCCTATGCCGAGGCATGTTTTCTTATGCTTCATAACTATCACCCTGCCTTCGGCAACCTTTTCGGCAAGACCGTCAGGAGAAATTTTTTCCCTGCCTGCCACATACCTGACGCACTTGCTTACAACTCCCTTAACGGCCGCTTGTCTCTCTAACATTGTTTTTTCCTCATTAGGGTCAGGTCTTCATTCTTCACTTTTGTCGGGAGTCAGGCATTGAAACGAACCAGACTCTCCTTGCTTATTTTGCCCTGTGTATTTCGGTGAACGGAGTTGACCCCTTTTTCAATCAAGAACTGCACCGGTATTTGCCGACTTCACCATTCTTGCATACCTTGCAAGAACGCCTTCAAGCTTCTTCTCCAGAGGCTTGAATTCTTTTTTCCTCTTTGCCATTTCCTCTGCGCTAATCTTCAGTTCCAGTTTTCTATTCTTGATGTCTATCTCAATAACATCGCCGTCTTTAACAAAACCGATGGGCCCGCCGTCCGCGGCTTCGGGACTTACGTGCCCGATACAGGGACCTCTCGTGCCTCCGGAAAACCTTCCGTCGGTAAGGAGAGCAATCTTCTCCTCAAGACCCTTGCCTTGTATAGCCGAGGTAATCGACAACCCTTCTCTCATGCCGGGGCCGCCGCGCGGACCTTCATACCTTATCACTATGACTCCCTGCTTTATCCTGTCTTTTATAACCGCTTCCATAGCCGGCTCTTCCGAATCAAAGACTCTCGCCTCTCCGGAAAATTTCATCATTGACTGTGAAACCGCGGACTGCTTCACCACCGCTCCGTCAGGAGCGAGAGAACCGCGCAATACCGCAATGCCGCCTTCGGGAGAATACGGATTATCCGCACTTCGTATTACATCCCTGTTGTAGATATGCGCATTGTCGATAATCTCTTTCAGTTTTTTCCCGCTGACGGTAACAACATCCGTTTTCAGAAGGTTTTTACCTGCCAGCTCTTTCATCACTGCGGAGACCCCGCCGGCCGCATCAAGGTCCTGTATGTGCTGTTTTGACGCAGGCGATATTTTGCAGATATTAGGGGTGCTGCGGCTCAGTTCGTCAAAAACGTCAAGGTCTATTGCCACGCCCGCCTCCCGCGCTATCGCCGGAAGATGCAATACCGTATTGGTTGACGCTCCTATTGCCATGTCTACTGCTATGGCGTTTTTAAAGGCGTCTTCGGTGGCAATATCCCTCGGCTTAATGTCATTTTTCACCAGTTCCATAACCCGCATGCCCGCAGTCTTGGCAAGACGTATCCTTTTTGCGGTGACGGCCGGAATAGTACCATTTCCGGTGAGGGCAAGACCGAGCGCTTCGCTCAAGCAGTTCATAGAGTTTGCGGTAAACATCCCGGAACAACTGCCCGCTCCGGGACAACCTTCGTTTTCGAGAATGTTGAGTGCCGCCTCATCCATGTCGCCTTTACTGACACGCCCCACCCCCTCAAAAACAGAAATCAGGTCTATGGGCTCTCCGGTAGGAAGATACCCGCACAACATCGGACCTCCGCTTATGACTAAACCGGGAATGTTCACGCGCAAAAGCGCCATCAGCATCCCGGGTATAATCTTGTCGCAGTTGGTAACCATGACCACCCCGTCAAACTGGTGCGCCTGCAGCATAATCTCCACGGAATCCGCAATTGTTTCCCTTGAGACAAGACTGTAGTTCATGCCCTTATGCCCCATGGCAATGCCGTCACAGACGCCTATTGTACCGAATTCAAGGGGTGTGCCCCCGGCCATGCGTATGCCTGCCTTTACCGCCTTGCTTATATCATTCAGGTGGATATGCCCAGGAACTATCTCGTTGGCTGAATTTGCAACGGCAATAAGCGGCCTCGCAATCTCTTCATCGGTCAGACCGAGCGCCTTCAAAAGAGACCTGTGCCCTGCCCGTTCCGGACCCTTCTTTACGCTATCGCTTCTCATTTTTCTTTCTCCTACCCCATATTCGTCATTGCGAGCGTTTTGTGCGCGGCAATCCCTGAGATTGCTTCGGCTTCGCCTCGCAATGACAAGCGTGAGGGTTTATGATTCACTTTATTATATTGCCATGTTATTTACTATCTCGAGGTGCTTGTGCGGAATATCCTTTGAACGCGAAATCACGTCTTTCAAAGGGACGCGCACTACTTCGTTACCCTTTATGCCGGTCATAAAGGGATACTTTCCTTCCAGCAGGGTCTCCACCGCGGCGGCTCCGAACTGCGCCGCAATAACCCTTGTCAGATAGGTCGGACTGCCTCCGCGCTGTATGTATCCGAGCACCGAATAGCGTATCTGCTTTTGCGGAAACTTTTCCTGCAGAAACGCCGTCAGTTTTTCCGCTTTTCCCGCACCCTCGGCAAGAACGATTATTGAACTTGTTTTCCCCTTTTTGTCCTGTTCTTTGAGAAGTTGCACTATTTTGTCCCGCTTGATTTTCACCTCGGGAATAATAACTATCTCCGCTCCGCAGGCTACCGCGACCTCTACGGCAAGATTTCCCTTTTCCCTGCCCATCACCTCCACCACAAATGTCCTTTCGTGGCTGGTTGCGGTATCCCTTATGTTGTCGATAGCCGCCATGGCCGTGTTTACCGCGGTATCAAATCCTACAGTACAATCCGTCCCGTAAAGGTCGTTATCAATGGATGCGGGTATCAGGACGACTGGAAAATCGAAATCTCCGGAAAATTGACAAGCGCCTTTCGCCGAACCGTCCCCTCCGATAACCACAAGCCCTTCAATACCTTCGGCGAGCAGATTCTCATGGCATCGTTTCCTGACCTTGAAGTCTTTAAACTCCGGAAATCTCCTTGTCTTGAGAAACGTGCCTGACTTGTTTATTATGCCGCTTACGCTCCTCGAAGTCAGGGGAAGAAAAGATTTGTCATACAGCCCGCTGTACCCTTTTTCAACGCCGGTGACTTCCGCCCCGCGCGAAATGGCGGTGCGCACGACAGCCCTGACCGCGGCATTCATCCCCGGAGCGTCTCCGCCCGTTGTAAGCACCCCTATTTTTTTCACTTGTCCCCCAAACGACAAAACTTTTCGGGATTAGCGATTCGGCTTTAGGAAGCCGAAAATGCTTTTTCTTGCCTTTGTCTTTCCCGAACCCCTGAATTTTTCACTTACGCCTTGCCGTCACTGCCGAGAAGTTGGCACTTTGCAATGTACATTTTCTTCAGTTCTTCCCTGGCAGGTCCCAGGTATTTCCTCGGGTCGAATTCCTTCGGATTTTCGGCCAGATACTTCCTTATTATCGCGGTCATAACCAGCCTGCCGTCGGAATCTATATTCACCTTGCAGACGTTTGTCTTGACGGCCTTTCTTATCTGTTCTTCCGGAACGCCCGCGGTATTCTCCATCTTCCCGCCGTAGCTGTTGATTATCTTTATATATTCCTGCAGAACCGACGAAGAACCGTGGAGAACTATGGGAAACTTCGGAAGCCGCTTCTCGCACTCTTCAAGAATGTCGAACCTCAAAGGCGGTATGGACTCACCGGGCTTTACCTTAAACTTGTATGCGCCGTGCGAAGTACCTATGGAAATTGCAAGGCTGTCCACGCCTGTTCTCCTGACAAAATCTTCAACGTCTTCCGGACGTGTATAGTGCGTTACTTCCGAAGACACTTCATCCTCTATCCCCGCAAGAACTCCAAGTTCGCCCTCGACAGTCACATCTCTTTCATGGGCATACTCTACCACTTTTTTTGTCACGGCGACATTTTCTTCGTAGGGCAGAGATGAACCGTCAATCATAACGTTTGAAAAACCGTAATCCACGCAGCTTTTACAAATATCAAAAGAATCTCCGTGGTCAAGGTTCAGGGCAATAGGTATGTTACCCCCCATCTCTTTAGCCATTTCAACCGCACCCGGAACCATGTATCTCAAAAGCGTCTGGTTGGCATACTGCCTTGCGCCTTTTGATATCTGCAGGATTACCGGCGACTTGCATTCAACGCATGCGGTAATTATGGCTTGCAACTGCTCCATGTTGTTGAAATTGTAAGCAGGCACCGCATACCCGCCGCCTACAGCCTTCGCAAAAAGTTCCTTCGTATTAACCAGTCCTAACTCCTTAAAACTCACAGCCATTTTCTCCTCCCTCGCCCCGTATTCTCTAAAAGATGGGATTCGCGATTCGGTTTTAGGGATTCGGAAAAACTCTTTCCTGCCTTTGTCTTTCCCGCTTGCCCCGTTTTTTCTTTACGGGGAACCTCTAATCTCGACTCTCTAACCTCTATCTATTGTAACAAGGGGCTTCAATTTTGCTTTTTCCAAAAAGGGTTGAATGAATTTAAATTATAGAAGTTTTCCCCCTCTCTGTCAAAACAAAACCTTTCAGGGTAAAATAGAATGCTATGGAAAAGTTTAAACTGGCATCGGGATACAAGCCGGCAGGCGACCAGCCACAGGCAATCGAGAAACTGCTCGACAATCTGAAAAAAGGGGAAAAAGAACAAATACTCCTCGGCGTAACAGGCAGCGGCAAGACCTTCACTATGGCAAACATTATCGCCGCGGTCAACCGTCCCGCTCTTGTCATCTCGCATAACAAAACACTCGCCGCTCAACTTTACAGCGAATTCAGGGAGTTTTTTCCGGAAAACAGGGTGCGCTACTTTGTCAGTTATTACGACTATTACCAGCCGGAAGCATACATTCCTGCAACCGATACCTATATTGAAAAAGACGCTTCCATAAACCAGGATATAGACAGGTTGAGGCTTGCCGCAACAAGCGCCCTGCTCTCTGCGCGCGACGTGATTATCATAGCGAGTGTCTCCTGCATATATCCCATAGGAAGTCCCGATGACCACAAAGCAATGATGCTTCATCTCGCGCGGGGACAGAACATAAACAGGAAGTCCATACTGAAACGTCTTGTCGAAACCCAGTACGAAAGAAACGAGTTTGAACTTTCCCGCGGAAAGTTCAGAGTGCGCGGCAACACTATCGAGATAATACCTTCTTACGAAGAAACAGGGATACGTATCGGCCTTCTGGGAGACAGAATTGTCAAACTGCAGAAATTCGACCCGTTGACCGGCAAGGTATTGGCAGAAGAAAACGAGGTCTTTGTATACCCGGCAAAACATTTTGTCACGCCTGCGGATAAATTGCACAGAGCCATTGAAAGCATCAATGCGGAGATGAAGGAGCGCATTGAATTCTTCAAAAAGGAAAACAAGCCCCTTGAAGCGGAACGCATAGAAATGCGCACGCTCAACGACCTTGAAATGCTCAGGGAACTGGGCTACTGCCATGGAATTGAAAACTACAGCCGGCACCTTGCCGGCAGACTGCCCGGGGAGATGCCGGACGTACTTCTCGACTACTTTCCCGGGGATTGCCTCCTTTTCATTGACGAATCCCACGTAACCATACCCCAGATAAAAGGGATGTTCTACGGGGACAGGGCAAGAAAGGAAAACCTTGTCAATTACGGTTTCCGTTTACCTTCTGCGCTCGACAACAGGCCGCTGGTCTTTAACGAGTTCGAGGAGAAAATACGGCAGGCGGTATACGTTTCCGCAACTCCCGGAAAGTATGAACTTAACCGGTGCCGCATCAATAAAATCGGTGAAAAATCGCATCTTGTTACCGAACAAATAATCAGGCCCACAGGGCTTCTCGACCCACCCGTAACCGTAATGCCGACAAAAGGACAGATTGACGACCTTCTTTCGCGCATAAGACAGAAGGTTGACAAAAAACAGCGCATACTTGTGATAACCGTGAGCAAGAACCTTGCAGAAGAGATAGCCGACTATCTCAAGGAGTTCAACATCAAGGTGCAATACCTGCATTATGAGATAAACACCCTCGAGCGGGTCGAGATACTCAAGAACCTGCGGGAGGCTAAGTTCGACGTCCTTGTAGGCATAAACCTTTTGCGGGAAGGCCTTGACCTGCCGGAGGTAAGCCTTGTGGCAATACTCGATGCGGACAAGGAGGGCTTCCTGCGGTCGGAAACGTCTCTTATCCAGATAGCGGGCAGGGCGGCACGCAGTCTCGACGGCGAAGTGGTCATGTACGCGGACAGGCGTACCGCCGCGATGGAAGCCGCCATCAGGGAAACCGAACGCCGCAGAAAAAAACAGACGGAATACAACAGACTGAACAACATAACGCCTCGCTCCATTGAAAAACCCATATACAAAAGCGTCACGGAGATTATCGGCAGTGCCGGAAAAGATGCGGAAAAAAGAACGTTTGCAAAAGAGGAAGAGGAGTTCTACGGCAAGGACCTGTTCAGTACGATGCGGCGCATGGAAAAGAAGATGATGTCGGCGGCCAAGAAACTCGACTTTGAGGAAGCCATCTACTACCGCGAAAGAATCAAGAAACTCCAGTCCGAAAAATAATTTCCTTTCAGCGGAATAACTTAAGCATCTTCTTCGCGGTATCGCGAGCAAGTTTCATATCGGGCAGTACCAGTTTTTCCCCCCGGGAAAAGGGCACCATCTCGGCAGTCAGAGCACCCTTGTATCCGATTTTCTTCAGCGCACTTTTGACCGCCTTGAAATCCACGTCGCCGACAAGAAGGTCGTCGCCGAATCCGTGGAGGCCGCCGGCACAGTCCTGCCTCTTGAAATTCTTCACGTGAACCGCAGATATTCTCTTGCCGAGTATCTCTATCCAGTGTTCGGGAAAACCGTTTATCATACCGTTGGCAATGTCAAAATATGCTCCGACGTATTTGCTTTTGAACTGGTCCACAAATGTCCTCATGGCGACCGGGTCGGCGAGAAAACCGTTCCAGACATTCTCCATCGCCATTACCACACCTGCTTTTTTTGCGACAGGCAAAAGCGCCTTTACAGACAAGGTGGAAAGCTCCCATACCTTCGCATAGGGAATAACCGGCTGTTTGTCGTCCCACGGCACAAAAACCGCTCCGGGGATGACAAGGCATACCTTCGCTCCGACCCATCCCGCGGCCTGTATGTAGTCCTTCGTGAAATTCACCGCTTTTTTCCTTTTTGCCGTCGAGGTTGCCGCGAGAGACAACCCCCAGTAGGCACCGCTGGCGCAGGTTGCTATTTTCATTCCGAGTTCATCGGCATACTTCCGGATTTCCCTGCATCTTTTCTGCGTGATGCCCGGCGCAAATTCCCCCGCCCCGAAAGTAAGTTCAATGCCGTCCAGCCCCATATCCTTGACTTCCTTGAGCGCCTGTTCTGCCGGCTTGCTTCCCTCAAAACCGCCCACCGTCCAGTAATTAATCTGCAATACATTCTTCATTTCTCGTTTCCTCCTCTTTTACCGCATAACAAATCCATGGGCTATTATTTAAGGATTTCCTGTATTTTGTCCTCTATGCCCTTTTCCGGCATGGCGCCCACAATCGTCCCCGCCGCCTGCCCGTTCTTAAACACAACAAGAGTCGGTATCGACATTATGTTGAACTTTGACGACGTATCCGGATTCTCGTCAACGTTCATCTTGCCGAACGCAACTTTGCCCTGTAATTTTTTTGCAAGGCTTTCGATTGACGGCGCAATCATTTTGCACGGCATGCACCATGCCGCCCAGAAATCCACAACAATTACTTCGTACTTCTTCAGAGCATCTGCAAAACTACCGTCAGTAAGATGCAGAGGCGAATCCGGATTCTCAACCAGTTCCTTTTTCTCTTCCATTGCTCCTCCTCAATAGTAGCCATAAATAATTGGCTTTCTTCATAAACCCGTTTCCTTTTCTCAAAGAATACCCTATTTCCTGTTCTTTCTCAAATCTTTATGATTCTTGTTTCGGTTATAATAACGTCCACTTTTCTGTCCCATGGGTCAACCGGCAGTTCTTCAGGAAAAACCTGGAAATCAAATGCAAGAGATACCTTCA
>CAYPTS010000057.1:0-13560 GCA_964413825.1 uncultured bacterium | reverse complement strand
AAAAAAAGTGTCAGGGATACGGGGGGGTAATGGAAATTCTACAGTTTCTTCAGGTCAAGTTTGGACACACTTTACCCTCTTTTGCGTCTTTAAGTCCCTTTTTCACTGAAGCAGGAATCTCATTATTTCCATGAAGTTCCGTGATATTTAATATGCGGAGGGCGTTTTTGTATTCTATCTTCTCGAGGGCGGTTGCGGACAGTTTTTTCTTCGCGTGCAGTTCCTTCAGGTACTTTACATTTCTGTTCATCTCGTTCACGTCGCTTCGTCTGCAGGAGTCAATGCCGAAGAGTATCTTGTCCTGAAACTCGTCGAGGAATTCAATACCGAATGAACGGTCTCGCGTAAGCGCGTTGTAACCACTGCCTGCGGAGGTGTCCGCGCATAGATTTTGATACTGACTCATCAGACGCGGCACCGCCCCGCCGGGTTCTATGGGACCTTTCGGATAACCGGAACGTTCATCAGATAGAACGCTCTTTGAAATCTCCGCCCAGAAGGTAGGCCCGTGCCCGATAAAAACTGTTTCAGCGCAGGACTTGAGAGCATGCTCAAGTTTGGGCAGGCCATAGTCATCACGCAATCCGTATCCGTCGGGCCTGTCCTGCATGTCAAACAGGACCGGCAGTTTGAATTTACCTGCCTGGCGGTAGAGATTGAGACAGCGCGGGTCGTCAAAATCCATCTTCGGGAGAAGTTCTCCCAGTCCCCTGCATCCCCTGGAAACATATTCCTCAAAAAGATGGCTGAAGTCCGTGTCCGGGCGGTTGCCGTAACGGGGGTCAATAAGGCAGAAAGGAATGAGCCTGCCGGGGTATCTTGAACAGGCGGCGATAATGTCTTCCGTGTCGCACTCAAGGTAAGCGCCTTCCGGATGCTCGCTCAAGGGAAGAACGCAGGTTTTCTCTATCCCCCACGCATCCATCTTGGCGATAAGGTTGGTAACGTCTACAAACTCCCGCCTGTCCGGCAGTATGCGGCCGATATGCCCGTGTACGTCAATCACCATGGTCTTGCATCCTCCTTTATGCCCAGAAGAGCATGTTGCCGGACCTGCCTGTAAACAAGTCTATTATAATACACAACCCATTTACCACGCCAATCAATCCTTTCGCAGAAGCACCATGCAAGAACCATGGACAACCATCGGGTTGTAGACATTGACCGCGTCAATCACCACCGAGCGCACCGTAAATATTTGCGTTTTCAGTGCATCTGCCTTGTTTATCCGTTCTTGAAAATTACGCCTCTGCACTGTGGCTTTTGCCTATAATAGATATGTGTCCCTGCCACTTTTTATACCATTCAGGCAAACCGGCAATTGTCCCAAATACCGGCTCCGACAACGGAGATAATCCGTAAATCTGTCTGCTTAATCTTTCTTTCTCCCTGAAAAACGCTTCTGCTTTATCCGAAAGGCCGTCCGACCAATTTTCATGCCTTTCAATTTCCCTGTTGAGTTCAAACAGGCGCAGTTTGGAAGATAACTGCTGAAACCGCCAGGTTTGAGGCGCCGTGGATGAAAGACGGTCAAACACCCTGCGTGCTGTTTTCACATCCACCTCAAAGGGTGTCCCCCACTGGACAAGCCAATCCGCCCATTCTTTTCTCGCCTGTAAATCTGCATTGAAGTAACGTTCTGCATAGGCTTCCAGCACTTCTTCCGAAGAACTGAACTTGCCGCTCCCTATGCCTGCAAGGAGACACTTGTTGACATCGTCAAAGATGCCTTCCGAGTAGGCTGTAAATCCTTTTCCACCTGCAGATTTCAGGTTTTCCAGGGTTTGAGGTATCCTTTTTGGTGCAATCGTCGGGCCCCACTCGCCATACTGATCCCTTCTGCCCTTTTCACCCACCACATCTGCATAACCGATGTGAACAAAATAATTCCCTTCACAACCCCGCGGCAGCTTCCCCGGCGGCACGCTATGGGATTTTGTTTCGTTATATGCAATCCAGAGAGATTCTCCTTTCAGCCAGCCCGGGGCATAACTGTCAAGCCATTCTGCAAACTGGTTATGTTCTTCCTGTTCGCAAAACCATCCGAGAAAGTGCATTTCAATACCGGGAAAATATTCGGATGCCCTTTCATGAAGCTCCTTTGAAAGTTGAGCAAAGGTTACAATCCACGGCTCGCATTTTTTACAACTGCATCCGCCGAAATCATACGGACCTGCAGTGAGAGCGTGTATATGTATGTTATTTTCAAAGAGGTCTTTGAACCACTCCTCGTAGTTCCCGAGAATTACATTTCGCGCCTCTGGGATGGAAGGACATATAAGATGCCCGTAAGTTCGCGAAGAAACCGGAACTTGGAGTTCTTCTGCACACTGGTCGGCAAATACGTGATTGGGAGTGATATTTAAGTTAAGAGAGAATCCGAGATTCTGCGCTTCACGGAAATTCCTTTTTTTATTCTCCCACATAACCCTGCTCAGCCAGCACTGGGACACAATGTCAGGCAAATATGATTGCTTGGTAAGGTTGACGGTATCAAACCAGTCCCCGTACCAGTTAAAACCCCACCATTTAGATTCCGAGAGAATCTCCCTCATCTCATATCTGCCTGCAACCTCATAACTGTTCCCGAAATGGCCGGGCGCATACAGTTCTCTTTTTTCAAAAGATAAGTTGCCCATTCCTGCCTCCCCGCGGTTGTCCACCATTATTTCTTATAATGTTCTGTTTTCTAATCTGCAATTTATGCTCTTTCAAAAACGACCAACTGATATCCGTTGACCTCAGGCACGGTAACGTCTATCCTGCCTTTGTCCTCCGACCATTCCAGTTCTTTCATGGAAGGCGCGCAGTAAACCCTCCTTACTCTCCCTCCATCCGTCCTCAAAGACAGTTTCATCTCTCTCACGGATATCGGCTCTTCTATCATCTGGATTTTCTGACCTCTTAATTCCGGAACATACGTCAAAAGGTGTACCATCCTTTTCTTCCCTTTCCGCATAACCGATGCCTGTCCGAAAGAGGGCATGCCGCTCAATCTCAACACGGGTGAAGGCAAAGCCTGTGCGAGACAGTTGCGGAAAAGAGAACGGTAAGCAATAGGCGCCTCTTTGAAATATCCGGAAAAGACAGGGAAGCTGAAGTGGAAGATGTTTCCACTGCGTACCAGCGCCGGCCTGCCTGAATCTTTTTCGGGAGGGATGTAGAGGTTTTCATGACGCATGTCCCACGAGCCATGGTTAAAATAGGGCTTATGAAGTTTTGCAAAAACCTCTGCGCCTTTTTCAGCAATCATCGCAATACCCGGATGATATACTGTAAAAAGCATCTCCGGCAGTCCATTGCCGATTTCTTTGCCCGCCTTGACGAACGTGTAGTGATACGGTTCCGGGCCGTCATACCGTAGGCGGTATTCAGGCAGGGCGAATTCTTTCTTCTCTGCATCCAACCCTGCAAACGCGGAACTGATAATATAACCGCCTTTACGAAGGTGAGCCTGCAGTTTTTCCTTCAACCTACCGCCAACAGTGACATTGTCCGGAAGAATTACTACGCGGTAAGGCGCAAGGTCAATATCCCCGTCGCTCACGTCAAACTGGCATTTCAACTCGCCAAGCATGCGGGATGCTCCGGCAATACTGCATACGATATCCGGCACTTTGTGGAAATTCAAAAAAGACGGGCATCGGCGCATTTCAGGGTCGACCACGGCTATTTCGGTTTCCGGCTTCGCATTTTCCGTCCACGGCTCTATTGCCCGCAGGCGGCTGTAAACCCTGCCGACTAATGAATATACCGCCGGCTCAAGTCTCCCCCGGGGATGAAGGTGGTCTCCTATGGAACAACTGCCGCCGTTGCTCACGGACTGATAGCAGTCAAAAAGAAGCGAATGCTCGGTTCTTAATCCGCCAAAATCTCTCCAACTCTTATGAAACCTCCCTGTCATTGTTACATACGGTTTTTTAAAGGTTCTTGCATAACGCAACATCCACGGCAGGTAGTCGTATCCCCACTCGCCGTTGGGCAGAACTTCAAGTTCAAGATGGGTGGGCTGACTGCGAAAAGGCATTCCGTTGTACTGCAGAAGCATTGCCCTGTCGCTTTTGCGTACAAGGTTTTCCACCCTCCTAACAAATTTCAGGACGGACGCTTCGGCAAATGCATCAACCTGCTGTTGGTCAAAAACGTCAACGCCGGCTTTTTCCATTCCTTCCAGGCATTCCACTCCGTAACAGGCTGTTTTCCCAGGTCCGTCCAGGAAAATGCCGTCCACAGGGTATTTCTCAATAACCTCTCCAATCATTGAAAGGAGGTGCTCGCCGTAGCCGGTATTCAGGCACATTCTGCGGAACCAGTGTCCCTTTTTACGCAATTCGTACACCTGTCCCTCGGAATTCACCTTGCACCATTCCCTGTGACGCAACGCCTCTTCGTGCGAGAGTCCTGCATTGAAGTAAGCCGCAACCCTGATGCCTGCCGAATGGCATGCGGAAACCATGCCTCCCAGCAGGTCTGTTTTTAGACCCGGATGCATGGTGCCGATTTTTGTCTGGTAGTATGCAAAACCGACGTTGCACCTGGCAAAAACGGTTATGAAGCGCACTCCGGCACCGGCAAGCGTTGCCGCAAATTCGTCCGCGTCAAAATCCCTGCCTACGTCGTAAACCCCGGGCATCGTATGAAAATCAAGATGCACCGCCGCACCGGGAAAATCTTTTGATAACGCCATTTTTATTTAACGACAACCCGTATAGTCTGCCAACTCTCATTCGGAGTAAACCGTGAAACCGTTCCGGCGCGTCCGTCGGCCGTACCCGCTTTTACCGTGTATGAAAAATTACGGACTTCCGGTTCCTTTATGTTTTCCATCCCGCGGATAATCATCTCGGTAAGCAGGACGGCCTTCTCTTTCCCTTTGTCAGGAGTTCTGCCTGCCGCGTCGGCGGTATGCCTGCCGTTGTCCACGGCATCGAGTTCCGCCTGTTCGCACGTCACCTCCACAGAGGCACCCGCAACCGTCTGCCCGGAAACATCAACAACCTCCACGACAACGTTTCTCCTTGAAGTAAACAAAGGATATTGCATTTCCTTTGTTTGCGGATTCAACCAGGCTCTGTATACGCCGTATCGCAGGGGGTCGTCAAACCGGCAGTTGATTAGGGTCACCCCTTTGCCGGTATACACCAGCCCCCAGTTACGCCGGTTGTTTTCAAAGGTGCAGTCAACAAGCACCAGGTCCAGACCTCCCCTATCCTGAATGGCCGTCTGAAGATTCCTGAAAGTGCATCCACTGATAACCGTGGGCCCGGCATCGGTCAATGCGGTTCCGCCGTGCTCAAACACGGCATTCTCACATATAAAAACCTTCGCCGTCCCCTGGTTTGCCGCCGCAAAGGTCATCGGGCCGTCTATCCATGATAAAGCGGCGGTTTTCAGGACGATGCGGTCCCCCCGCATCAGCATCCTGTTATCTCCGGCATCTGCGGCAATCATATGTTCTTTATCCTGTATTGCGGCGGTTATTGTGCCGTTGTACACCATTAACTGCCCCCCGAATCCTCCCTGTCCGTATCCTATCTGCAGGGTATGCTCCCTGTCCGGGCCGCTTGCAATCTTTAAAGAAGCCTGCACGGAAGGGTCATCTTCCATGCCGATAGTCAGGCGATTTACGGAACGCCGGGCAGTGTACCAGCGCCCTTCGTTTTCTCCTTCCACATAGTACGGATGTACCTTAACATCACCGTTTACCACCAGTATTTCCCGGAGCCGGTCTTTGTCTTTGCCGCCTATTTGGAAATAGGTATCCGTTCCGTCATTGCTCCCTATAACAAGACTTGCTTCAAGGCGATAGGTATCGGTTTCCGGGTCATGGTTAACGATACCCCATCCTGCCTTTTCACTCCGAGAGAATAAAAGAGCGGGGGTGCAGGGCCACGCTTCGGAAAATAACCGGACATATACCGTTTTTTCCTCCCTGTCGTAGATGATGCCGGCAGTACCCGGGAAGGAAACCGCACAGAGAACCAAGAAAAACACCGAAATAAATATACCTCTTTTCATCTTTGTTTTCACCTCCGCTTTTCCTTTACGGCTCAAATTCCGTAGGTTGTGAACCGCGTTCCAACTGTACCGCATCCACGTATGCCTCGCCGTTGCCGCTTACATGGAACATGAACCAGTTGTATTCAGGCAGTCCGGACGGAATTATGCCCCTGAGGGAAAGACGCTGCCATTCTCCGGTCAGTTTGACTCGTGTATCTCCTGTCCAGCCGGGCAGCCACTGCGGAGCGGCATACAGACCTCCGTAAACATTGTCATCGTCAGAGCGCATGTATACCGACAGAACGTACTCGCACGGATGCTGCTCCTGCGGCCCGATATAAAACCTTACTTGGGTAGCCCCCAAGGGAACCGCGCGCACCCTGAGATACTTCTGTCCGTGAAACGCATAGTCCGGGTCATTTGCAATCCCGAACGGAGATTCGGGCGAACCTATTCGGGGAGGCTCGTTTAACGGTCTGCCTGCAGGAATGTAATAATCAGGCAAATCGGGAATACTGGTCTCCTCAAAACTCGGATTGGGAAGGATGTTCTTTTTGCCGGGCATTCCCGTGCGCGGAAGTCCGGGATGCTCCATTTCCGCCTTCTCCGGATACGCTTTCGTTGCAACGGTAATCATTACAGGATTATCCGCATCGGTCCTTTTCATCGGGATATTGGACACATATGCCCGGACTCCATACGGCTGGAGTTTATCGCTGAACCGTCCGTTCCTGACCCGAAATCCCGCCGATTTATCAAACAACAGCCTTACTTCTTTTATGTCTCCAAACGTCTTGCTTTCAAACGTTACGTCAACAGGATAGTTTTTTCCGTTGGCACACAACAATACCCATCCGCCGTCAGGATTGCTGAACAACGCGGCGTGGACGTCGGGATATACACGGCGTCCGGGGTCAAACACACCGGGGCTGTACTGAATCTCCTGCGGGACGGGAGGCGAGGTTACTACGGGCTCCAGAGTTTTAATCTCTGATGCCAACTGCTTTAACGCATCCCAGTGTATCTGATGCCGTATGACGGGATAGGTATAATGAGTGATGATTCTGGCGCCGTAGATTAACGCCAGATATGTCTGGCAGAACTGTTCCTGCGGGTAAATCCAGCGTTTGTACGAACCGCTCCAGAAGGAAGCCATGGGAATACTCCATGTAACCTGGCGCCGCTCTGCCGCCCGGCGGTCAGTCATGGCGGTAACCCCCGCAACAAAATTAGGCGTTCCGCGAAATGTATGTCCTGCAGGTATCCAGTACGGGTCGGTTCCCAGCACATCCGTCCAGTCAACCCATAAATCTCCTGCGGGGATAGAAGATGAATAATTAACAAATAAAGGCCTGTACGGGTCTGCCTTCTTTGCCCTGCCGTATATCATGCGTCCCCGCTCAGCTACTTCAGGCCGGCTTCCGGGCGGCTCGTCTATTGTAAAATAACCCATGGTCCGGGGACTGTCCTTTAAGATATTCAGAGCGGTCTCAATGGTATCCAGTTTTTCCTCTGCTTTTTTTTCAAACAGCGCCTTCCGTTCCGCTTCCGGCAATGTTTTGTCAATCACGGTATATTTGAAAGAAAACCTGTCCTTGTCCGCCGGGTCCGCATGATAGCCGTCAAGGTAGTCAATCAGATACAGGTTGTATTTCTCCGCCAGTTCCCTGTGCCTTGCGGCATCTGCAAGCGACAGCGAGTGGTTCAAAAGGCATACCGTGTTGAATCCCGCTTCCGAGATGTCGCTGGCTTCGGTTTCGGAAAATCTGGAAACCATAAGCCCAAACCCGAAAAATGGCCTGCCGTTGTTCAGTAAAACCCGATTTTGACGGTCAATCTTCCACTCTGCTCCTTTCTTTGCCGGAAGTTTTGTCAACTGTACGGTTTTTTCGGCAAAAGGTTTTCCCGAAGGAAGAACCAGAGATATGCGCAAATGATGCTCTCCCGCGTCAAACGAGCCCAAAGGTATATTAACTATCACCTCCTGACCGGGCTCTTCCGTCTCTCCAATTTTCTCTCCGGTTTCCTTAAGTACGGCTACAGTCATCTTTTTCAATTCTTCTTCCGGCAGTGCAAGGCTGCATACCGCCCGGGCATGCTGTTCCGTGGTATAATATGAACGGTCAAGGTAGACCTCCATCAGATTCAAAACCGACATATCCTTCTCCGAAAGAAGAACTGTCTGCATCAGACTGCCGGTTTGCGCGTCATACACATGAATTTTTGCGGTACGTTCCTGCAAATCACTTACCGGAACCCTGACCGTAAAAGGAACCCCTGCGCCGTCCGGGATTTCAACCATGGCGGAGACCCTGCCCGGACCGCCGGAAAGCGGAACGTCTTCCACCACAAGATTGACGCTACCCGGTTGCCTGAAATAACTGTTCAGTTCTCCGGAGACGGAATAAACTGTTTCTCCTTCCCGAATTTCGTATTTCCCCGCGCTGATATTACGCACGACAGGGAAAAACGGAGTCCTGACGGGAACGTCCGCCAGCCCCCTGATATATCCGAACATATCCGGTTCATGGAAAGATTTTACTACAGTCGCCCAGCTGGAATATTCATGGTCCTCTCTAACCTTTGCGCCATACGGGTCAATGAGGGGAACAATCGTATTCAGGTTCATGTTCATGCGCATCTTTACCAGGTTGCCGGAAGAATCCAGAAAAACAAGAGGAACGGCGATTTCCGCAGACCATCCTTTATCCGTCAGGGCAGTCGCCGACCTCCAAGGAATCCCCGTCGTTGTGTAGGTAACCTCTTTGGTTACCATTTTTTCCGCACCCACGTTGGCGGCGTTCAGCAGAAAATGGAAGTACATGACGGAATCCGTGCCCGGGTCTATAAAGACTTCCACGGAATCATCCACGTGGACCGGTCCGCCGTGCTGCTGCACGGAGGTCTTGATTTCGGAGGGAAACGGATGAGTCGTATCAAATGCAATGTACAGCCACTCCGCATCGTGGGTAACCCATGCCTGAACCGGGCGTTTCGCGCCGGGTTTCCCGCCGAAGACAGAAAAAGCCTCAACCGCCGCCGGCTCCTGCCAGCAGGCATCCGTTAAGACTCCGTCTATCAAAGGGGATTTTTTGCATGCGGTTACAGTCATCTCCGGAATACCGGAGACATTCCCGCCACCCGCAACACATAAAACACCCGCATGTAAAAACAAAACGATTAGAAATAAGTGTCTGTAAAAAAATGTCTTTTTCCCCATCACTCCCCCTGTTATTTTTTATATATTGTTTTACTATGCTTTTATATCCTCTGCTGGTTCTCCGACACAGGCGGTTAACACTCCTTCAAATTTATTGTTTCTCATCAAAACGCATGCAGGGCCGGGTGCTTTGTTTTCTTTCTGCCCGCAGGCAGTACCCCTGGCCTCGGCAGTCGTTTCCAGCCATATTCCTCTTTCGTTTTGTTTGATACGGCATCCTTCGATTACAACGTCAGAAACACTGCCGCCAACCCTGATACTGCTGTTATTTTCGGCAAGGTGCCTTCGCACGACATGCCAGCGGCTTATAAACCCCTTTTCCCAAAATGTATTAATTCCGTATATATTGAGAATGCCTTCTCCGCCGAGCACTCCGTTAATTACCGCTGTAGCCGCGGGACCTCCGGCACCCCAGCCGTTGCCTTCCGGAACAACGTTGTCAAGAAACTGGTTATACCAGCTCGGCTCAACCCTCAACCTGTCGTTTTTCCTGTCAATATGCCCGCCGCAATTGATGTTTCCGCCCCGCACATTGATGTTTTTTGCCACGATACACTCACTGTTAGGCGGATAGAGTTGAACGACACTGCCTGCATCCTCAACACGGTTTTCTATGAACAAGTTTTTCCCATTGTATACCCCGATGGAAATAACCGACCGGCTGTCTGGTTCCACCGTCCATGGCCTGTCTATTTCAATTTTCCGGCCTTTGCATCCGTTAATCTTCCTGTATTGTCCCGACCCTTTCCCTGAAAGAACATACACTACCGTATTGTGCCATACCGGAAGTTCATCTTTGTGGCGAAAACCCCACGCAGACCTTTCCTTTAATGCCATTCTTGTTCCGGAAACCCCTGCGGCATATCCGAAATAGGCAGTACCGTGGTTGTCCGTGGTAATATTTTCCCTG
This sequence comes from uncultured bacterium, assembly GCA_964413825.1. Classification (GTDB taxonomy): domain Bacteria; phylum Ratteibacteria; class UBA8468; order B48-G9; family JAFGKM01; genus JAFGKM01. The sequence continues at coordinate 3,430 of CAYPTS010000057.1, read as the reverse complement.
TCTCCTCCGTAGTGATGCCGGCTGAAGTTTCGCGCAAAGTAAAGATTCGATATGCCGTATTTCCAGCTGATTGACCAGGAACCGCCGTGCGCAAACAGCGCGTTGGAGTAACATTCGTTGTCTTCGAAAATAATCTTCCGGCAGCCGCTTGAAAAGAAGTAACTTCTGGAGTGGTGAATAATGTTTCGCGCTATAAGCCCGTATTCACAAAGGTCCAGGTTGATTGCTGAACTGGAATGATATATGTCGCAGTCGGTAATCTCAAACACCTTTCCCTGAATTCTAATGGCATCTCCCATGCGCTGGTGTTCACAATAATCTTCAGGCTTGTACAAAGGTTCACTTGTCCCTACCCTGTAATAACAATTGGCGCGGATTCTCACCCTGTGTATTTTTACATTATTATTCCCTTCAATAATGTTATTATGCCTTCCCTGGGTATAAATAGTCAGGTCTTCCACGGTAAAGTTGTCGCTTCCCATGATAAGGCAGGGCAAAGGAGTCTTCCTTTCAGGCCATACAAGACTCACAAGGTTCATTCCCTCCCCGCGCAAGATAACGCCGGACGGTACTTTGATAGGTTCCGGGATAGAATACAAATGCCTTTTAGGACAGTCAATGCGGTAGCGGCCACGGGGAAAGTACACAATGCCGCCGCCGGCTGACTCTGCCAGATGAATGGCCATAAGAATCCCGTTTGTTGAATCCTCCTGCACGTTGGGGCGGGCGCCATAGTCAACGACGTTAAAAACATTGTCTTTTATCTTTTCCCCCTGCCGTATTTTCAGCAGGCCGGCCGGCACCCAGCCCGCACTGCCTCCTGCTCCGTTATGTACCCAGAGGCGGTAGTTGCCCGGTTGAACGTCCCGTGGAATTTTGCAGGCAAGACTGTAACATCCGGCGGTATAGGGTTTGATGATTCTTGCGGCGTTGCTGTCAACATCTTCAAGACGGATAATGCTTTTCCCCTCACCCCCGAGGCACTTGCCGAAAATTCTCAACCATCCTCCCGCCGCGGCATCTTCTCCGGCATCGGCCTGAAACCACCAGCAGTCAGGCACATTGAGAAAATTCCATTCACTGCAGGTGTTTTTTGTCCTGAGACGATAACAAAAAATGCCGGATCCCCAATGTGCAGGCACTAAAAACTTCACGCTTTCCGCAGACCGTTGAAGGGGAGAAACTTTTGTCCGGGTTTTCTTAAGAGCTTTCTGTTTTTGCTTTCCTGGTGCCCCGGCGACTCCATCAGACATCCGGCATATTTCCACAGTAGTGTTCTCATCAAAGCCATAGCCGGAGACCAGAACGGTTTCACCGGGCAGTACAGGGTCGGAATGCCAGAAAACAACAGGACAATTGTTTTTTTTAGTCATCTTTTGTTTTCCTTTGCCATAAAGAATCTGCCGTTGATAACTAATCGGTTGTGTACGGATACCAGTGCCTCAAACGGGAAGCCCAGGTACTCTGTCTATCCATTAGTTGCTGAAGAGCAAGAGATTCAACGTGTCCGTCGCAGAAAAGAACATTTCCCGTCCCGGCATGGCGCGCCTGCATATATCTGGAAACTGTAGTATAGCCGCGCCCGAGAGAAACTCCGCCATCAGAATTTCCTTCGTAGGTGGACAAACTCTCTCCAAGCAAAATTTTCTTGTACGGATTAACAATCCTGTCTATCCTCACATAGGCAGGGTCAACCGCCTGGTTTGCCGTCGTGTCCGTAGTAGGCCCTGTTGCCCAACTGTAGATGATAATGCTGCTGTTGGCGCCGTATGAAGGCTCCCCGTAATGGTTCTTGACGACTTCACTGTACCACCAGGCATATTTGTGGCTCGGGCATGTGAAAAGTTTATGCCCCGGGAGTTGGGCTGCAGATGTTCCGACATAAGGAGGAATGACTAGTATCCATCTTGACGGCTCCTGTGCACCACGCGGCAGGTATCCTTCATAATCGTTTGTATACATGAAGAAAGCCAGTCCCAGTTGCTTCATGTTGTTCATGCACACTGCCGCCCTTGCCCTCTCCCTTGCCTGACTCAATGCCGGAAGAAGCATTGCCGCGAGAATCGCTATGATAGCCACCACCACAAGCAATTCAATTAAGGTGAAGCCGGCCATTCTGCTTCTACTGCCGTTCTTTTTGCTCATCGCACACCTCCTTATTTTTAACGCGCACACGCATACTGCAAAGACATCTCCTTGTGTTTCTGTGAAGATTCCTCCTTCTCCACGGGAAGAAGAATCTTTTTCGATATATGAGAATCCCCCAGTTTCTTTTCTATCCTGTCTATAAGCAAATCAGCGGCAACCGCTCCTATCTTGAACGCCGGCTGGCTGAGAAAAGAAACGTTGTATCCCGTAAAATCAAAAAACTCCGGCCTGTCCAGCCCTACTATTTTCAAACTTGGAAACTTCTCATCGTCATTCAACTTCCTCATTGCGTTTACAAAAGGTATGGCGCTGTATTCATTTGCGGCAAACAGGGCATCAAGATTAAAATCTTCCAACATCTTCCTTGCCTGTTCTATGTCCGCCTGCTCCGGCACCATCGACTTCTGCGTGAAAACCATCTTCTCGGAGAAATCCAGCCCCGCCTTATAAAGCGCCTCGCGGTAGCCGAGGAACCGCTCCCTGGCGGCAATTGACTGAAATCCGATTGATGCAAAACCGATATTCCGGTATCCTTCCGCAATCAGCCCCTCCACCGCTTCGCTCACTCCGGCAACATTGTCCGTTTTCACTATGTCGGTCTCCGCTCCTTCTATTCCCGAACCGGCAAAGACCAGCGGCGGATGTCCCTTCTGCACGAGATTAAGATACAAATCCGCGTCCGAGGTAAATCCCGCAAACGAGACAATGCCGGAAACCCCCCGGTGAAGAAAAATGTCCATGCATTCGGCTTCTTTATTAGGGTCCCCCTCATAATTGCCCAGCAATACATGATAGCCGCGTTTCCTGCCTGCCTGTTCAACCCCGCTCACAATGCCCGCTCCAAGGTAAAGGTGTATGGACGGAATCAGCACCCCTATGCCTTTGTTCATCTTCTTGAAATAACGGCAACGACTGGATAAAGACTGTCCGTTTTGTTCTTTCGGAGAGGTAACAAAAGTGCCTTTTCCTGGGATGCGGTTGAGAAAACCTTCGGAGGCAAGAACGGCAAGCGCTTTTCTAAGGGTCGGGCGGCTGGTCTCCAATTCTTCCGCGAGAGCAGGTTCATCGGGAAGCCGGTCCCCGCTCCGCATCCGGCCTTCAACAAATCTCTGCCGGAGTTCCTGTTCAAGACGCAGGTATTCTGGAATAACTCCCATTGTCTGTTCTCCTTATATTACCTTTTCACAATTATTATATCATGCCGGAGACTTCTTGTCAAGTTTTATTTTGAGTTAACAAATGTTTACAAGGGCATTAAAAAAGAGAGCACCGGGAAAATCTT
>CAYPTS010000056.1:0-13836 GCA_964413825.1 uncultured bacterium | reverse complement strand
CTCTCTTTATCAATGATTCTTATAGAGGAATTTCAGTTTTCTTCAGGATTTCATTGCCCTGCGGATTGCCCGGTACTCTTGAGGCGTGAACCGGCGTATCTGTTCCAGACAGAAATTCCGGGACAACATAAGGTTTTCCGCCTGGTACAGGCACGGTACGCCAGCCGCTTTCTGCGCCTTAAGAACCTTTTCTATTGGGAGGACACAATTAAAATGAAGTGCGCCGTCGGTATCTATTGCAACGTCCGGCATGACAATGCGCTGTATCCCCGCCCTGAAGGCATTGGTGGAAATCGGGTCGCCCTTCACGGTATACAAATCGCCGGTTCTGGCGAAATCGCACAGGTCTGCAAAATAGGGAAATGCCGTAAACTGCCCGATTACCGCATCCTCTTTTGCGCGGACAGCCTCTCGGTAGAGATTTTCAAGCAGACAGCGCGCCAGTTCGAACCCTGAAAGCCCGCCGGCTGTCCGCAGAGAAGGGCCTCCCGGAGTGCCCGTCATCCCGTCCACCTTCAGGCCGTCGGTATTGTAGCAGTCCCTGTCGGGCGAGAGCATGCGGTGCACCGATTCTGCCATGCGTTCGCGGTATGCCGGATTGGTGGGGTCAACAGCAACAGGCTTACCATTTATGGTGAGGCATTCATTGTCCGGAATCCCGGCGCGGTTCCATGCGTCAATCCACAGTATCACCTTCATTCCCCTGCCGTGGCATTCATCTATAAATCCTCTCAATGACGGAAATTTTCTCCTGTCCACAAAACAAGCGCCTATCCGCTTCTGCCAGACGGCATCTATAATGAGCGTTCCGGGACGGATTCCGTTCTTCTCCAGGATGGCAAGCCACCGCTCACAATTATATTGGGTGCACTCTTTAAAACAAAAATCCACAACTTTTCTTCCTTCGCCGACGGTACGGTGTTTTGCATAAAAGTTTTTCCAGCCGGAGGCCACCTGGTCATGCCACGTGCAGTACACCGGCCTGGATGTCCAGCGAGGATACGGACGGATACGGGGCAAAGTTCCGCCGTATTTCTCAAGCGTGCGCACGTACCGTTCAACGGCGGAAAACCGGCTTCTGGCAAACTGCAGTGTCAGAACCGGAGAGGACCATTTGCCATTCACCTTTAGATGCCCGTGATACGCCAGTGAAAATGCCTGCGTGCCAACGACAGGCTCTTCCGCACGGGCGCGTGCGGTATCGGATAGATGGTTGAGTTCAAAGGCATGGAAAGAGTACTCTCCAGGTCTGCAAAGAATCCCCGCGGATAGAAACGGCGCACTGTCTCCGTCATGGAAAACAAAGCACAGCGGGGCGCCGTGCAATCCAAACCCGCGCACTGTATCTATAACACGCCGGTCATTGCCTACACCGATGGAAGTGTACTCGGAAACGTGGAACTCCTGTTTCTCAAGAAAGTTCGGCTGGGGCGAGAAAACCTGCGTGAAGCCCGGAACCGATGCAAGTTCTTTTGTCCCGAGCGCACCGCGAAAATAATAGACCCTCTCTACGGAGGAGTCTCCTTCCAGTTCCGTCCAGTAGTCAATGCGCTCATCGCGGAAGAGATAATGGTGTTTTTTTCTTTTCCAGATATTTGAACCGGCGGATATTGTAAGTTTGAAACCCTCCGGGGTGCGCACGGGCATGCCGACTTTCGGCAGGCGTGTTGAAAAATCCGCTTTTCCCGGCGCATCCACCGCACTCAAAAGACTCATGCCGTAATAAAATTCCCTGTCCCCTTCAAGGAGCAGAAACCCCCTGTCCTTTAAGAGAGTAACACGGTAAGCGCCGGCAACAAGTTTCCATCCTCCGGGGAAAATTTCAATCTTCATGTGTTGGACAGAGTCGATTCCCTGTATACAGTTTGCCGGCTATTGTTCTTCATACATCTCGTTCAGTGTTTTGAGCGTTTCTTCCACGAGTTGCTGTCCGCCTTCCGGACCCACTTCGTTGTCATAGGCGTTACTGCTGTAGCCTTTGCCTGCAACAGCCCTTTCGGTCGGCAGGTATGTTCCGCCTTTGAGCCCGGAACCTGCCGCAAGTTGGACAATAAAAGTCTGGAGAAACGGACTGCGCGCCTTAATCCGCAGGCCGTAGTCCAGGAAAAGTTCAAACCTGTTTGCGGCGAATGCAATATCGCCCAGCCGCACCGCGTGCAGTTCCTCCTCGGAATACGGCTGTTTTTTTTGCGTCTCGTATTTTTGAATCACGTTCCTGCAGCGGTTCATACTCATGAATTTCACGGATTGTTCGGAGGCGTCTTCCGGATTCCACTTTTCAAGTTCCGCCTGTTCCTCTTTTACGAATTCCAATTCCTCCGGCGTTATAATGCGCTTTTTAAGTTGAAGTTTTCTAAACAAGCTTTTAAAAGAAATGCTTTCTTTTATGTCTTTCTCCGCATAAGGCAGAACCTCTTCCACCGAGTCGGCGACCCTGCGCCCTATCTCCTGCCGCATGTCTGTACCGCGCAGTTCCAGCATCCGCTCTTCCGCTTTTCTGTATAACAACCGGTGCGGGGACTGGTCTCCGGCGGCACTGCACTGCGGCAGTACGTACAGTCCTTTGCCTAATCGTCCGCGTATAGTTGTCCTTATGTCATGCCAGAAATCCGCCGAGATGTATGAAGCGCTTTCGGTTTCCTGGGCGGGACATGCAAGGTTTATGAGCATACCCGTAAGGTTCTTGTTCTTGTCCCAGGTAAAGAGAGTTTCAACGCTGTGGTCGACATAACCTTCCATGTGGCTGAAATTCGGGTCGCCGGTGGCCCCGTACATTTTACAACTCCCGTCTATTATCCTGCCCGCCCGTTTTTCATTTCCCGGCCTTTCAGCAATGGCGTCAAAATAGACTGTACGCCTGTTGTGCCCGACTACGGCATGTCCGTATGCCCAACTCACGCCGCCCTCTTTCCGGTTGTTCCATGCTTCGCCAACCGCTTCGGCAACCCTTCCGGAAAAAAACTCCGCATATTCCGACGGGGACATCACATCTTCCGGCTCCGGAGGATAGACGCCTTCTATCATGCCAGGCGCAGTATGCGTATGCGTGGCATTGAGAATAATCATGTCCGCATCTATCTCCGGGGTCATTCTTTTTATCTCGTTTCTGCACCGTTCGCGTATGTCCCTGTTGATTATGCAGGTATCGCAGGAAACCATTATTGCATAATCGTTTGCGGTTCCCAAAATAAGGACGGTCGCGGTAACGGGGTCTTTGACCTCTTTTGAAATTCTTTTCTGAAACTGCCCGAAAAGGTTTACCGGCCTGCCCGGCGTAATGTTCCTGCCCGCCCAGCCAATCAAAAGCTTTTCTGATTTCATTGCCCTCTCCAGTGTATTTTTCATTCCCTTCAGCAAGCCTTCTGCGGAAAGGAACCGTTCAGCGCAGAGTCTGCATTATATTTTTCAGGTATGCAAGTCCCTTCCTCATTGCTTCCTCAGGGGTGTATTCATTGCCTTCGTATTCAAAATCCACGTAACCCTCGTAGCCCGCATTATGCATCGCCTTCAGTATCCTTTCATAATCGAGCGCGCCTTCTCCGATAAGTACGGCCTTATAGTACCTTCCGTCCCTTCCCTGCATCCCTTCTTTTTCTCCGACGACAGCCCAGTCCTTAAAGTGGCTGTGGACAATATAATCTTTAGAGTTGAGGAAACCTTTGACAGGGTCTTCCCCGCCGGTCAAAACGTTCCCTGAATCAAATGTGACCCTTAACAGAGGCACTTCTTTCAATGCTTCGTTTACGTCGGCAGAGGTAATAAAGGGCGCCAGGCGTCCCGGGAAGTGCTCCACCGTTATGGTAACGCCGTTTTCAACTCCTATCCTGACAGCGTCCTTGAGTCCCTCGATTACGTTTTTTCTGCTCTCCATGCCGGTCATTCCCTCTTTTCCGCCAATCGGAAGCATTATCTTGTCGGTACCGAGAATCAGCGCGGTCTCAATACCCTCTTTAATTTTATCAATACCGGGCTCGCGGCTTTTTTTATCCGGGAAATTAATGTCCGCCGGAAAGGTATAGCAGACAGTTCTTATATCCCAGTCATCGCAAATCTTTCTTACCTGCCGCGGGTCGTGATTGTAGGTTGTCACCCAGTCAATAGTATCAAGTCCGAGTTCTTTCGTAAGCCTGCAGAGTTTTTCAACGTCGGAATTTTTTCCCCATTCTCCTCTTGCCATCGTGTAAGACATCATCGTCATCTGCTCATATCTCATTTTTTTCTCCAGGTCACGGCAAACGGTTTCAGGTCAATTGTCTGCGGCGGTTTTTCGACGCGCAGCGGTCTTTCGGCTGTCCCCGGCCTTTTTGAGAGAACTGATAATGTACTCGCAGTTGAGCACCTTTTCCTTCAGGTCATTGGCAGTATATAGATAGTTCAGGGTCGTTTCAAACCCGATGCGCGAATCCTGTTTTACCAGCCGGTGAAGCGTCTTTGCAAGTTCAATTTCCTCGCGGAGGATATTTTTCAACTGCCTGCGGTTTTCCGCAGAGCGTTTTGTCCGCCTGCGCACAAAAGCGGTTTGAAGGTACGTACTTCTGAAATGGCAGTGAGCGGCAAGCGCCATACGTTCCAGTTCGGAAAGGTTTTTCTTTTTTCCCGCGGGGACAAGCGCCCGCGCTTTTTCCAGAAGCGCCAGTCCTTCTTTCCATTCAAGGGAAAGTTTGCGAAACTGCTCCTCGAAAACTTCCGGCGGGTATATGTTTGCCCATGCTTTGATGTCGTCATAGGGAAAACCGACCATTGTCGCCCTGTATCCGGTCGGTTTAAGGTATAAAAGGTTTTTGGGTCCATAATTCTGCGGTGCGGTATAAAGAACCGGAAGGGACGGAAGAAACTGCCTCAACGCAGAACCGAAAACGTACCACGCCCTTTTCACCACAGGCGCCGCCTTCTTTCCGTAATCGCGGTCCGCCAGTTGTGCAGGGGAAGACGCGAGAAGTTCAAGGTTTCCTCCCGGATACCCGCCCAGCGTCCAACTGGCCATCACGCTGTCCACTCCTGCACCCGCAAGCCTGTTAACGTGTTCCTCAACCAGATACGGCACCGGAAGCCACGGCAAACCGGCACATTCCCATGAATTGTTCATTTGTATCTTGGCAACGGTCCTCATTCCGCGCCGCTGCGCCCTTCGCCACAACCTGAGTGCGCGTTCTCCGGGGCCGGGTTGTGAAAGCAGGTAATCGCTGGTCGCCGTTTCCACGCCCGCCATGGAAACGATACCGCCTGACTCGCTGGTGCACATCAATTCAACGCCGTCAGGCAGAAGGTCCACCGCCTTCTCTTCCCATGCAGGTTCCCAGCTCCAATTCCACGCTATAACCCGTGCGTCCGGCTTCGCACTGCGAGTCCCTTCGGCTATCAGCCGGTTTACTTCGCTGATTACTTCCTCGGGCGGCCGCTTAATACAGCGAGGACACATCTTTTCTCTGTTATGGGACAGGCAGTTTGTCGGATACTCGGAGCGGGTTATGGTAAAAAGGCCTGCAAGGAGGGGAACCTGCTTAAACAGCCATGCAAATCCTTCCCGCAGGTAGTCGCACACCGCAGGAGAAGATGTGCACAAACTGACCACATCCAGATATGGATGTTCGGTTCCCATATATTCAGGATGATTCAGAAAGCATCTTCGCGGCAGTGCACGCGGTTCGTTGACGTACAGGAAAACCCCCATCTTCAGGCGAGCCGCCTGTTCGGTAAGTTTTTTCAGTCTTGCAAGACGGACAGTGGAATCCGGGTCGGCGTTCAAGACAGGATGGAAGGGAATAAACTCATGCATTGTGAACGGAACCCATATTCCGTCAACACCGCATCCGGCAAGACAGTTAAGCAATCCGCCTTCCGCCAGGTCAAAATCTTCGGAGAAAAATTCCCCGTAAGGAATGTGGTACGGGTAGGCAAAGGACGATTTGAAACGGTTCCGTCCTGCCCCGGCAGGTACTCCCGCCGGTTTCAAGTTACTACGAAAAGCAAACGGCGGTTCTTCCCGAAAGTTCTTCTTATCCGGAAAATGTTTTTTTACCAGTTGCCGTAGCTCTGCAGTGCGCTTTTTCTCATCCGCCGTCAAAGGCCTACGGACTACAGCTTTGCAATCCGGCTTCCTCCCCCCCGCTTTGCTCCAGAGAAAATCCTCGTTCATGAGTGCCCGGTGAAACCGCTCGGGCGTCCAATCCAGAACCTGAAGCAGTTGTGCGTACGGCAGAAGATGCCAGTTTGCCATTATGATAGTTACACAGCCGCGCCGTTGCCATTCCGGCACTACGCGGGGAGGAACCCTGAGGCCCATTTCACGCGCATCCTGAAAGATTGTTTTCACGTCGGTCCCGAGTACCCGTGCCAGCCGTTCCACGGGAACGATTTCCCAGTTGCGCCAGATGACGGACTGGTGCCGTGTCGGAAAATGAGAAAATGTCAGCGGTTTTGGACTGTCTCCAACGGGCAGGTCTGTTATATTCATGCAATCTCCGGTTTTAAGACTTACAGGCAAAAGGGTTTATTGATTCTTCTCACCAAAATACAGGTCATCCAGAAATAATATACCCTTTCCACTGATAAAGCAATAGACAAGAACCTTACGGCAGTTTTCCGGAGCATTATATACGGTATTTTCTTCTTTGAGCAAATCCGAGAGCAGAACCCATTTGTTCAAACTTCCTTCCGGAATCATGACCTTTATATCCCGACGCGCCTCTGTTATCGGTTCGTTCTTCCAGTTATAGGGTTGCAGGCGAATCGATATCTGATTCATAGATGAATTGACAGCTCCGTCAATCCGGTAAGTTGTCCCCGGAGTAATTCCTTCGGCGAAAGTAATGATTTGCCCGCCGACACCCTCCGCCATGGCATCCATCTTCCCGCTCCACTTGCCGGAAAACGCCTTTTCATCCGACCTGCTGTTGGCGCCGCGTTCTTCACGCTTCATATCCGCGGCACCTCCCCAGTATCCTGTGCCTGCGGGACCGAACTGCCCCCAGAAATCAGGCAGTCCGTCATTATTCTCGTCCAGTTCAAATCCCGGATTAACGATGAAATTACGGTTTGCCATCTGAGGATAGCTTTTCTGAAAGGAATACACACTGAATCTGTCCACTGCGACCGGACCCGGCAAAAACCTCATCCACTCGCCCATGTCGCATGCCGAAACGGGAATGCCCCGTATGCTGTCCTGCAGGACTTCATCAAGGTAGAGCGCGGCGTAACGCCGTTCCGGTTCCCCTGAAAGTTTGTATGCAACGGTGATTTTATGCCACTGCCCGTCCTGCCATCCTGCGCAGGAACCGAAAAGATTGCAGTCCTGCTTCCTGACGCCTCCCGAAGTGCCTTCATCAAACCGGACACCTATCTCCTTAACCGCGGCATAGTTGGCGCCGGCATGAGAGATTATCAGTCCGTTTCTGGTCCCGTCCTGCAAAACCTTGAGCATAAGGAATCCGCCGGGAGTCTCCCTGAAAGAATTGCCTTTTTCAACCCACTCCGGCCGGAACCAGTACTCAATAGTCCCCTCGTTCAGGTCGATGTTGTCCTTGACGGGAAACTGTATTTCATGTCCGGCGGGAATGTAAGCCGCATTCCCGAACCTTCCGGGTTTGAACTCAACACCCTTTCCTATAATCCTTCCCCCGTTCTCCTTTACCGCTTCACCGCTTTCAAATTCTTCCTGAAAAAGAATTTCCGCTTCATCCTGTGCGGATATGCCGCCAACGAGAAAAACCGAAAAACACAAAGACAGCATCAAAACTTTCAAAACCGGCAACTTCTGAAAAATAGCCATTTTCCTTTACCTCCTCTTGTCCCAACCTCCAATCCCGAGTCCCGAACCCCTGTTTTTTTTGGAGGGGCTTTGATTTCTCTTTTACTCCATGCCTGATATCCATGCCCTGGTCCATTCAACGGCTTCAATGTCCAGGTCGCAGATACAGCTTGCGAGAAAGATAATTCCGTCTATCCTGCCTTCCTTCAGCCACCGAAGGCCTGTATTACACTGGTATTCCATCATCGAAAGCGGCATCTGACTGTTGGTACCGTAGTCATACATGTAACAACCCAGAACCCTGCGGCAGGAAGGAGACATCTTTTCCACCCGTTGAAAGTTCTGCTCCAGATTTTTCAGGTTTGCCGCACTCCACGTCCAGAATGTTACCACATCGCACTGTTCCATGTGTTCTTCCAGCGGCAGTCCTATCTCCGTATCATAAAGCACGACCCATAAATCCAGCTTTCTGTCAGGCAAAACCAGTTGTTTTTTTATCCCTGCGAGTTCTTCAGGAGTATAGGCAGGGAGACGGTTTCCGCCGGCATCTTTTCTCCGGCTGAAAAAGTCATCCATGATAACGCCCGATATATTCGGAAAAACGGACGCGAGGCTTTTAACGATACCGACCTCCTCTTTCGTATCGCTGCACCCGCTATCCCCGACTATAGACCAGACAACGTTTTTAAGCGGCCGGAAAGGCAGGGCATATTGCTCGTAAGGAGGAACGGGCTTGTTGTGGAACTTTACCATAATCAGGTTTGGTATCCCCATATAGAAAGCCGCCTCCGCCGGAGTAATACGCGATTTTCCCGGCAGGTTGCATCCATCGTGACTGCCTGCTTCATGTCCCCAGAGCCATATTTTTTCGCGCAATTGCACCTCCATGAGAACGTCATTCAAAAACAAGCACGCCCCAGGTTGCCGGAGAATGTTCCGGCGAAGACCACTTCATCTGTATATCCCTTCCCTTGTGCGGCTTTTCCGTCTCTGCTTCATACTTGAGCCCCTCCGCATCATCGTCATCCACCGCAAAATCAAATCCCATCATCATGCCTTTCCCCGGCTTAAACTCTTTAAAAATCTCAAACGGTATGCGCACCTCGACAATATAGCCGGCACTTGTCAATGAGGAAGATGCTTTTATTATGCCGGTGTCCCCCCCGTATGCTCCGGACGTGGCAACGGTAACAGGTATGCCGTCAGAAACTCCGGGAGAAGCCAGCACCTGATAATCATCCGAATTCCAGGTGCGCATCCAGAAATCACCCATGAGGTCGGCATCAAAAAAGAACTCCACGCAGTCGGCGAGATAGATGTAAAGGGGATTTTCCTCCACCCTGCTCTTTATCTCCGGAGAAATCATAACCTTCTCGTCGGTTACCACCGCCCGGAAATATATATGCTTATCGTCCCACATGGAATACAGTTTTGCGGAACAGTCCTGCAGGCCTGTCCACGGTATACCCTGCACCTTCCAGACAATCTGGTCTGCACGGTCGATTACCGCGGCAGACAGAGTTTCCGGCCAGTTTTTACCGGTACCGTCCACTGCCGGAGCGGCTTTCGCACGAACCGATTTCAATACGTAAATATCATCCGCCGCCGTCTGTTCCTGTCCCCGCGCCGACACGGTGAATGAACACGGGTTGATTTCCGACGGCCGGAATTTTTTCAGAGGAAAAACAAAATCCTGCGCTTCGCGTATCGCAAGGTCTTGAAAAACGATTTCTTTTGTATCTGACGCAAATCCCGGGGCAAGTTTATCCACCGCCACCATACCTGACAGCCCTGCATTAACCGCCTCGTTCAACACCCGGACAATCAGTGCGGGTTTGCCGTCAACATACCCGAGTCTGGGACCAGTGCAGGAAAACAGCACGGTCTGCATCTGTGTTTTTCTGAATGCGGTCTTCATCTCTTCAACGGATATGTTTTTATTACCGAGGATGTAAAACGGCTGTATGCCTGCATCTATCAAAAGACTGCCTGACCTCGTATGCGACGTTTTGACCGGATTGCCCATAAGGTCAAGCACGGTTACAGACCTGTAAGAAACCGGTATTTCAACCCTCTGCGGCTTGTCTGCCTGGAAAAACACAACGAGACTTCCGTCCTTTTCGAAAAAGTAACACTTGTTGTCCCCGCCCAGGTCGACGACGCCTTTCGGTTCGCCGCCGTCAACAAGTTCATTAAAGGCGTCTATGGCCGGAATTATGGGCCTGGGGGAAAGGTCGTACTCGAAGAGCGCCCCTGTGGGTCCGTAAAATATGCTCACGGGCAGCCATGCATGAATAAACTGCCTCTGCACGCCGAGTGCAAAAGTTTCGGCAAAAATGCCGAGACCTCTCACCGCCTGCTGCACCGGCGTATACTGCCAATCGGAAAATCCGTACGCCAGCGGGGCCATCTCCATGGTGAGCATATCGTACGACGATTTTGAAGGCAGGAGCGTCTCGGTGTCCCACCACGGCATGTCCCTGTGTTTTTCAGGCACCAGCCGCTTGAGTTCGCTGTACGCGGAACGCGACCCGGGCCTGCCGTAGTGCGCATAGTAACCGTGAGCCGATATGACGTCGGTATAATCAAGCGCGCCCAGTTCAATCATTTTCCTTGTCCACAGGGAAAGGTTGCCGCCAAGGTCGCCTGTCGGGCAGAGCCCTATAACCGTATCGTCCGGACGGATGGATTTTATCGTCTCGTAAGAAACCTTCTGAAGTTCAAGAAATTCCTCCGCAGAAAAACCCGAGTTGGAGGCAGGTTCGTTAAACGTTTCCCAGTGGTTGATGGACGGAGCCGCCTTTACCAGTTTTTCAAGATACATGCGGTACCCGTCAAGGTCAAAGAGGGGATGCCCCGTACGGGTACTCCTTTTCTCCGAGGTCAGCCATGAGGGCCCCCGGCTGTAATGCCCGGCTCCGAGCGTAGGCATCAGGTTAACCCCAAAACTCCTGTAATACCGTGCCGTAGACTCTATATGCCCGCCGTATATCTGCCCTTTCTCCTGACGGGATATAACCTGGGGACCCAGCGTATCGATTCTCTGCCAGTGTATCCCCAAATCCCTGAGGACCTCGTGAAACCAGCCGGGCGCGGCATGTCCATAGGAAAAATCAGCATCGGGATTCCAACGGGTTATCCATAGGGGAAAATCTCCATGCACTCCAAGGTATGACCTTTCCGCAGCCACTTCCTTTGCAGGGTCGTGCCGGCTGATAAAACAGAAAATAAAACGTTTCTGTGAAACTGTTTCGCCGTTCAGCGAAAGGTCCGCGTCTATCCCGTAAATGCCACGGGGCAGGACGGGCAGGTTATACGGTATATCATAGTGCGTTTTCCCTTTCGGCACGTTCAACGTCCGGGTACCGATAACCTCGCCGGTATACAGATTGCGGGTGGTCAGCATCACATGGTGCCGGCTTTCCGGTTGTTCCATGAATATTTTTATAGATGCGGGTTCAGGCTTTTCTCCGAGATAAAACATATTGCCGGTACGCGGATGTTCCAGGTTTATCTCCGACGTCTCACCCGGGACGTATTCCTTAGGTTCCCCTTCTTCCAGTTGTATCCCGTCTATCCAGATTGTGGCGCTGGGAGAATCATAGTAGAAAATGGAGAAAAAATATCTCTTTTTATATGTAAGGTATTTCTCTCCTTCGGTAAGTATGCCTGTCACGGAATATCTCTGCCATTGGTCAGTAAGACGGGCGTTGCCGTTTACACCGACAGAATGCGCACCCATCGTGGAGGTAAGTTGAAAATTAAGACTGACAGGCTTGTCTGCTTTTGCATAGAGTGACAGGGTATACTCCCTGCCCGGCTCGAGCGTATATACCCGGCTGTTCAGCCCGTAACGGCCCCGCATGACAGCGTTCAATTTCAGGCTGTGCTTACCGTGCACGGCCGTGCCGGAATCCATCTCATACGGAGGCACGTAATCATCCCTGTCGCCGAGCAGGTATTCATGGCGCACCTGGAAACCCTTCATCCCTGTTTCAAAACTGCTCCCTTCGGTGAACAGGTTTTTGCCGGATGCCGGCTTTATGCATAGAATGCAGGCAAACATAACTGCCGCCAGTGTTTTGCTTTGCATTTCCCCTCCCTGTCAAATAAACTTCTGAAATTATTGGGACGGAGTCGTGGAATATCTCCCATCCTGATAGTATCTGCCGTCAGAAAGCGAAAACCATACTATATGTTCCCCGAAACCTGAACTGCCCGGCAAGGTATACCCGACACTGCCGTCGGCTTTCAGGAAGTTCATGCCGCCGCCGTGGCGCCACCTGTATCGCGTGGTATCACCATAGTTGGAGTACGGATTGCTCCGATTCGGATATCCGACGTGATGACAGTAATCCTGCCCGCTCACTATACCGTATTGAGCCTCTACAACCAGCGTAAGGGCAACAGGCGTTCCGCCTAATCTGCAGTTTTTGGGATACCCGAAGTTCCAACCCCCTGCACCGGCAGCGGCGTAATCAGCCATATGAAGGTTCATATGATATGCCTGTCTTGCCCCAGCCGGGTAGACATTTCCTCTCGCACTCGGACACCAGAAAATCGCCGGAGTGAACGCCGTCACGTTATAACCTACGTACGGGGCTATCTGTCCTGTCCACGCGGTCTTGGTATTCGTCGCGAAGTTTAGGAGAGTAGCCGCCTTCTGCGGGAACCAGTCTTCATAGTCCTGCGCATACATCAAAAACCCGAGCCCTATCTGTTTCAGGTTGCTTATGCATACCGCCTGTCTTGCCCGTTCCCTTGCCTGCGACAGCGCAGGCAAAAGCATTGCCGCCAGTATTGCTATGATTGCTACCACCACCAATAATTCTATGAGCGTGAACCCGTTCCTCTTCATACCGCACCTCCTCCTTTTTTGAAAACCGTTTGTAAAGGCAGGAAAATCTTTTCCACCTTTTCCTGATAACCATTCAACCGTTTTTCCCACAAACCGAAAGCGCTTTTTCCCATCTGATAAAACGAAAGCAGAACATAATGCGAATGGTCAATCTTCCTGTCGGAAAAAGGCACCACCAGAGGTTTCCAATCCCTTTTTTCCCCTGCAAATCTCAAAGCGCCTCTGCCTGCAATAACGGAAACGAAAATCACCGCGTCTGGCCTTTCCTTTGCAGGCATTGAAAAAAACTCCTCCATTGCAAGGTACCCGTCTTCTTCGATGTCCCCTTTTTCCCTGCATAATTCTTCTACGAAATCCATAGAATGTTTCTTGAGAAACGCATTATATCCCTCAATGCTGTATTCCCTGCTCCTCCTGATGCCGCCTGTGCCTTTATTGCCGGTAACAAGACCTATCCTTTTATACCCCGACTGCGAAAGTTTTCCGCAAACATCCATAATAACACTGTTATAGTCGAAAATAATCGTCGGTATTTCAAAACCCGCATAGTCATTGTTAACCATTACCAAGGGAATCTTTTCTTCGCACAAAAACGCTATGTCCGCCGCGGAGAGAGGAGAAAGTATTATGAAGCCCCCTATTTTTCTCCTTGAAATCAGGTGGTATAAAGACGACTGCCTGTTGCGGGAGATGGGTTGTTCTCGCGTCGTATAGAGGTGCATGAAATAATTCTTGCTCCGTGCTTCTTCTTCTGCGCCTCTGACTATTTCCGAAATAAAGGGTTGTCCCGGATTGAAGATGTCAAAGAAGATTATGCCAAGTTCATTTGTAGTTTTTTCAGAAGGAGTAATAACGATGCTTCCTTTTCCAACCTTCCTCTCCACCAGTCCCTCTTCCTCCAGTTCGTTCAAGACCCTTCTGGCAGTGGTGTTGGATACCCCGTATTGATATATGAGCTTGCTTTCCGAAAGACTGTCCTTGATGCTGCCGGTCAGTATCTCTTCCTTTACCTGTTCTTTTATCGCCATGTATGCAGGTTTTTCCATTACCGCCCTGTCTCTGCTCATTTGCATTTCTCCTGTTTCCTGTCAATCTGGAGTTATAACACTAATCTATCACAAAAAACACAAAAAGTCAAATTCATTTCATACGCATCTCTTTTGTAAACCTGATTCCAGTTTGCAGTTAAAACTTAGAGAACCTGCAGATTATATCGTCAGTCAGTCTTTTA
>CAYPTS010000055.1:9042-14097 GCA_964413825.1 uncultured bacterium | reverse complement strand
GGGTTGTGGAAATAATTACAGAAGTCTGTAAAGCAATAAAGCAAGAAAAGAATATTTCTGTGGCTGCCCTGTCGGGAGGAGTCTTCCAGAATGCGCTTCTGCTGGAGATGGTCCGCAGAAACCTGAAGGAGGCGGGGTTTACCGCATACTACCACAAACGCCTGCCCGCAAACGACGGGTGCATCTCCGCCGGCCAGGCAGTGATTGCATTATATTCCGTTATATGAAAGCCTGTTCTATCTCCTGCTCAATCCTGTTGAATTCCTCTTCCATGTTTTCGGAGTCGACAATATAGCGCATTTTGACAATCCTGCTTCTCACCGGCATTTTCATCACTTCTTCCAGAGGCGTTCCCTTTTCAACCGCCGCGGATGCAAGTTTATGGAAAAACAGAACGGTCTTGAGCATCCTGTACTGCTGTCTCAGCGTCGTATAGGCATCCCTGTCGTCAAATGCGCTCTGGTGCAGGAAGTCTTCCCTGATTGAGCGGGCGGTTTCCAGCAGAAGCCTGTCATTCAGGGAAAGCGTTTCCATCCCGACAAGCCGCACTATCTCGTTGAGTTCCGATTCCCTTTCCAGCATGGAAAGCGATTCCTGCCTTATCTCCGGAAAATCGCGCTCAATCTCTTTTTCAAGATACGCTTTTATGTTTTCTTCGTACAAAGAATAACTGGTAAGCCAGTTGATTGCCGGAAAGTGCCTCTGGTAGGCAAGACGGTCGTCAAGGCCCCAGAAAACCTTCACCACCCTCAACGTCATCTGTACCACCGGGTCGGTCAGGTCGCCTCCCGGGGGGCTCACCGCACCTATTACCGAAAGGGAGCCTTCCCTGTCAGGCAAAAGACTGCCGCCGGTCCCCCTGCCGCCGAGACAGACAACCCTGCCCGCTCTCTCATAAAAGGATGCAACGCTTGTTCCCAGGTATGCTGGATACCCTTCTTCGCCGGGCATCTCCTCCATCCTGCCGGAAATTTCCCTTAACGCCTCCGCCCACCTGCTGGTGGAATCCGCCATAAGGGCGACAGAGTATCCCATGTCCCTGAAGTATTCTCCGATGGTAATGCCGGTGTAGATGGACGCCTCCCTTGCGGCTACAGGCATATTGGAAGTATTTGCGATAAGAACCGTCCGTTCCATCAGCGGCCTGCCCGAAGCAGGGTCCTTCAGTTCCGGAAATTCATTAAGAACGTCGGCCATCTCGTTGCCCCGTTCCCCGCATCCTATGTATACTATCACCTGCGAGTCCGCCCACTTCGCCACGGCATGCAAAACTACCGTTTTTCCCGAGCCGAAGGGTCCTGGGATGCAGGCAGTTCCGCCTTTAAGGACAGGGAACAGTGTATCTATGACGCGCTGGCCGGTAACAAGCGGCTCTTCAGGCGGCTTTTTGCCTTTCACTGGACGGCGCATGCGGACAGGCCATTTCTGCATGAGAAACAGGGAAATTTCGCCCTTTTCCGTTTTTATCTTTCCTATTTCTTCTTCAACCGTAAAACTGCCTTCCTTGATTTCCGTTATGTCTCCGCTCAATCCGGGCGGAACCATTATCTTGTGAAGGAGAAGCGGCGTTTCCTGCACCTCTCCCACAATATCTCCTCCTTCAACGCTGTCTCCCTTTTTTACCGAAGGATTGAAATCCCACTTCTTTTCCCTGTCGAGGGGGGGCATCTGGATGCCCCTGGAAATAAAATCGCCCTTTTCCTCAAGGCGGGACAACGGCCTTTGTATGCCGTCGAATATGTTGGACAACAGCCCCGGCCCCAGTTCGACAACGAGAGGTTCGCCGGTATCAGCAACAGGGTCGCCAACCTTCAGCCCTTCGGTTTCCTCGTATACCTGTATGGACGCCGTTTCGCCGTCAAGGCGGATTATTTCGCCGACCAGTTTATCTTCGCCCACCCGCACCACGTCGTACATCCTGGACGCCTTCATGCCTTCCGCCTGTACCAGCGGCCCGCTTACCTTTATTATTTTTCCCTTTTCCATTCGAACTCCCTACACCCTATTGTCATTGCGAGCCGCCGTGCCCCGTTCTACGGGGTTTTTTGGCGTGGCAATCCCATTGAGATTGCTTCAGCATATAGAGCATGCTTCGCAATGACAAACAATAAGAAATCAATCATGCTACTCTTTCATGCCCGTTGCCTTGCGTATTAACTCTTCAACCAGCTGGTACCCCTTTCCCTCGTTCGATTTCAGACTCGGGATAACCAGCAATTTCTTGTCCATCATGTATTTCTGAAACCGCGCCCTGTCAAAAACCTCTTCCGTGATAAAAACCATCGCATAAGCCGGCAGATTAAGGCCTGCGATTGCCTTTTCCGCCTCCTCGACGGTCTTCGCGCTGAAAATCTCCGCTCCGAAGACCCTGAAAAACTCAACGCTTGCCGCATCCCCCACAAACCCTATCTTCTTATTCTCTTCCATTTTTTGTTCCACGCATAATTGCCGAAAAACCTTATATAATTTACAATAAACGGACGGAAATTACAAGGAGGGGGGAAATACCATCTGAGATTCCGACATAAGAATCCTTGGTACTGAGGGGAAAAGAAAGAGTTGACGTGCGAGTGTGGAAGCACAGTCATAAGACAAGGTGAAAAGCACCAAGCGTTCGGACGATTACCTTTGCAAAGATTTTCGACCTGGTTGAAGAAAACGGGTAAATGCGGAAAACTGCAGAAAGAGAGAGACGATTGGAGATATATTCAGGCATAGACATTGTTGATATTAGACGGTTCGAGCGGACGCTTGCCAGATACGGGGAAAGGTTTACCGAAAGAATCTTCACAGGAAAAGAACTGGCGGCCGTCCGCGGCAGAAGAAAAGAATCGTTCTATCTATCCGTATCTTTTTCGTTCAAGGAAGCGGTATGGAAGGCGATGCCGGAGAAAATGCAGAAAGATTTCTATTTCAGGGACATAGAGATTCTCTGGAAACGCAGAAAACCGTCGGTAACGCTGAAAGGAGAACAAAATCCCCCAGGGCTGGCCTTTCACTATTACACCACCGAAAAACACGCCGTCACCACCGCCATTTTCATTTCTTCGGAACACAGGAGGAAAGAACAATGAAAAAAGTTTACGTTATAGGGGACAGCATATCAATCCATTACGGCCCGTATCTTGAGCGATACCTGAAGGGTTTTATGCGCTACACCCGGAAAGAGGGCGTGGAACAATCCCTGCAGAATCTTGACATTCCCATGGGCGCCAACGGCGGGGACTCTTCAAACGTCCTTGCGTTTCTGGAATACAAGATTCAGTCCGGAGGGATTGATGCGGACGCACTGCTTGTAAACTGCGGACTGCACGACATAAAGACCAACCCGGCAACAGGCGCCAAGCAGGTGCCTCTCGGGCAATATGTTAAAAACCTTGAAAAAATCCTTGCCGCCGCGAAAAAGTTAAAGGTCAGGCCGGTATGGATTCGCACCACTCCCTGCGACGAAAAAGTTCATAACCGGGAAGGCATGGACTTTCACCGGTTTTCCAGGGACTGTATAAGGTATAACGCCGCGGCTGACGCCGTTATGCATAAGCACAGGATACCCGCAATAGACCTTTACACGTTTACAATGAACTTGGGAGACGACCTGTACTGCGACCACGTGCACTTCCACGAACACATCCGCAAAAAACAGGCCGCCTTCATCGCCGGCTGGCTCGCCTCTTATGCAGGAATCACCAGCACGGAATTGATTTCCTCTTGACAAATTTTTGCCTTGCTGTAAAATATACTGTATAATTTACATCTGGATAACGATAAACAGAGAGGGGCTATATGGCAAAATCTTTTCCGCGCATTATTGAAACATCTTTCAAGGGAGAAACTTCCGGCAAAAAGGTGCGTCTGCTTTTTGGGGCAAGACAAACAGGCAAGTCTACCTTACTGACGTCCATGTCATCACCCCGCACGCTGTTTATCAATCTCCAAAACAGGCAGGAACGGCTCCGCTTCGAGAGGAACCCCGGCGAACTTGTACAGATACTCCGCGCCGAACCTTCAATAGAAACGGTGCTCATTGATGAAATCCAGAAAGTCCCGGAGATTCTTGACGACGTCCAGTTGCTCTATGACGAAAATCCCGGAAATTTTTCATTTATTCTCACCGGCAGTTCCTCTCGCAAACTGCGGTCTTCATCCGCGAATCTTTTGCCGGGAAGGGCTCATCAATACCACATTTTTCCTCTCGTGCTTGCGGAAAGAAAAGGAGCAAAAACGTCAGAGATACTTCCCCTGCCGCAAAAAAAAGAATTTAATCCCGGATTTCCGGCCGCGGAAATAGAAAATATTCTCATATACGGAAATCTTCCGGGAATTGTGCAGGAAAAAGAAAATACACGCAGGGCAACTCTTGAATCTTATGCGGAAATATACCTGGAAGAAGAAATCCGCAGAGAAGCGCTGGTGCGCAATATAGGGCATTTCAGCAGATTTCTTGAGTTGGCCGCGCTGGAAGCAGGACAATTGATGAACCTCACCAACATTTCCAATCAAACACATATCCCTGTTGCAACGGTCAGGTCTTTTTACGAGATTCTGGTGGACACCTATGCCGGTTACTGGTTAACCCCCTATACAAAAAGAGCCAGGAAACGCCTGCTTACGACTCCCATGTTTTTCTTTTTTGACACCGGCGTGCGCAATGCGTTAGCAAGAATCCCTGTTGACAAACAGATATTATCCGTGCAGGCCGGCACGCTTTTCCAGCAGTGGGCAACCACGGAATTGTGGCACCGCTGCGGGTACCTCGGAAGGACGCACAAACTGTATTTCTGGCGTACCGTTTCCGGCGCAGAAGTAGATATAGTTCTTGAAACGCCCGGCGAGACAATCCCCATAGAAGTGAAGTGGACGGACAGTCCGCGGGAAGCGGATGCCCGCCATCTCGTTACGTTTATCAATATGTATCCGGAACGCGCAAGGCGCGGCTTCATCGTCTGCAGGGTCCCCCGACGCCTGCAACTGACAGAAAAAATTACCGCCCTCCCGTGGCAGGAATTATAATCTTTTCCATATCAAAAATCACCGTTGCCGTAACTCCCCCGCAAA
>CAYPTS010000055.1:2781-8942 GCA_964413825.1 uncultured bacterium | reverse complement strand
TCTCTTGCAAAGCAGATGGGGTATCAACAGAGATTTGTTCCGGTTGAAAACACAAAAAACAAAACAAGAACTATCGGCCATTACTTTTCTCATATTGATACTTTTTTCACCAGCCCGTATTATGCGCGTTTCCTCACAGGCGTGACCGACTGTGCGAAACAGAACAACTACAACATCACCATATTCAATTCCTACGACCGGTTGATGCAGACAATTCTTAGAAATCATCTTGATGGCGTAATTCTGGAATCACGCGGACCGGTCGAAGAAATAAGAACTATCGCAAAATCCATTCCCGCAGTTTTTCTGAACTATCGGAATAACGACATAGCGGTTGACTCCGTGATGCCGGACAATGCCGGCGGAATTCGGGAGGCGGTTGCACGCCTGTTTTCCCTGGGCCATAGAAAGATTGCTTTCTTCAGCATGAATCCGTTTAACCTGCATACTGAAGAAAGATTCAAGGGATACTGCGAAGGAATGAAGAAGTGCGGCATGGAAATTTTTCCTGAACATACTTGCCTGCCGGAAACCAGAAAAAAAACCGTGGAAGAAATAGAAGAAGCAGCGGTAAAAGCATTGACCTCGTGGCAAAAGATGGAAAACAAGCCGACGGCCCTGATTGCAACCGGAGATGGCTACGCGCTATCGTTTTTCCATGCGGCGCATAGACTCGGCATACGCCTGCCCGAAGAACTCTCGATAGTAGGTTTCGGCAACAGGATACCTGACTGCTACTCTATCCCTACCTTGTCCTCCATAGAACAGCCCATGGAGGATATGGCAAAAAAAGCAATGGCGTTACTGCTGGAGCGGATAGCAAATCCAGGCAAACCCGTGGAGAATATCGTTCTTGGAACCAGACTAATAGAACGCGAGTCCATCTGCGAAAACATAGGAGGTGCGATATGAAAAAGAACGGATTTACTCTTATAGAACTGCTCGTGGTAATCGCAATAATAGCGATACTGGCGGCGATGCTTCTGCCGGCGCTGTCGCAGGCACGGGAGAGGGCGAGAAGCGCAGTGTGCATGAACAACCTCAAACAACTTATGATTGCTTACATTATGTACGCCGCTGATAATGACGGGTACCAGCCGGTTTTCCATTCTCCAGGTCATAACACGACATGGATGGGGAATGCAGGGCAACGCGCCTATTTTATAGGCCCTGACACTTCTTCCAACACTCCCCCGTATTTCACTTACAAGGACAGAAAAGGGGGCGCATTAGATTGTCCGTCGAATCCTTGTAATTCTAACAATAGGGATTATGCGATTAATCGCTTTGTAGGCAAGATAGACAGGGCGGTCAACCCCGGCAAAACAATAGCATTCTGTGCGACTAACAACGTTTCCAGCAGATATTGGACAAGGGATTCCGACTGGGGAACATATATGTATTGGGCACACAGCGGCGGAGCAAACTTTGCATTTGTCGACGGGCATGTAGAGCATCTGAAGGAAGGAGTGCCTCAAAGTTCATGGTTCGTCGCAGACGCGACGAAATAAGCAGTCAAACAAAAGGGGGTCTGGAATGAGAATGACGAGTATCCGATGCAAGCACATGATTGCCGTTGCATTTTTGGCCGGCGCACTTTCTGTTTTTGCCTCTACGGGGAGGGATTATCCCGTTTATCGAATAAGCACGCCGCCTTCAATTGACGGCAATATAGAAGAAGATGCATGGAAAAATCTTCCCGAAGCCGCGGGTTTTTTCGCTTTAAAGAGCGAAGGTTACGCATGGCAGAAACCGACTTCGTTTAAAATAGGATGGGACGGACTTAACCTGTACATTGCGGTAAGGTGCAAGGAACCGTTCAACCATCTCATCAATCCTATGGCCAACGACAGCGACCAGCTGTGGGCCGACGAAAGCATAGAATTTTTCGTCATGCGCGGCGGGACAGATTACCTCCAATTCATAGTAAATACCGCCGGCGTGCGGTGGAACGGCAAAAACGGAGAAGCGCTGTCCGGCATGGAGAACTGGGAAACGCAGGCAAGTATAGCCGGCGACTGGTGGACTGCAGAGATACGCATACCGTTTTCCGTACTGGGAACAACCCCCGGTGAAGGAGACTCATGGAAATTCAACATTGCCCGCAATGCGATTCTGGGACCAAAGACAGAACGTCTCTCTTCGTGGGCTCCAGTTAAACGCGGGTTCAATAATACAGCCCACTTTACGGATATGATTTTCAGTTCTGCGCCTGTTGCTGAAAAGATATCCGCCATTGAACGAAGTTTTAACGAACCGTTTTATGCGTTTCTTGGCGAGATGCCGGAACGGCTGGAAACGCCGGTTAAGAACCGGGCTTTTGAAAAAGGGCTGGAACATTGGGGACGCAGAAACCCCGCGCGCATCAGCATAGACGAAACCACATCTACCATCGGCAGGCAATCCATTCGCCTGAACGGTGTTCTGGCGCCCGGAGAGGAGCCCCTTAATTTTTATGCCACCCAGCATTTAACCCTGAAACCGGCCACCCGTTACATTCTGCGCGCCGATATCAAACGTTCCAGATTTTCCGGAACGATAATGGCAAGCGTGCTGGAAAGGGATTCCAACAAGGGCGCATGGCAACACCATTACCGTTGCGGCGCAAAGGGACAGGAAGGCGATGCGCCCGGAAAATGGGGCCGTTATGAGACACGCTTTCAAACAAGCGATAACCTGAAGGACTCAATAATAATACTTTACAACATCAACAGCGACGCCGTGGCATGGTTTGATAACATACAGTTGATTGAGGACACGGGTTCTGAATTGCAGGCGCTTGCTCCGAAAGCCGCTCTAAACCTCGCGCTTACCCTAACTGCCCGCGATGCATCGGCAAAGATACTTGTCAACGGCGAGGCGATTGATGCGGTTGCAGGCAAACCCCTATCGGCGGCTATCCGTGAAGGCATCAATGTTATCGCCGTTGATGCATATGCGCGCGGGAACAACCCCGGCGTGAAGATAAACATACCTAACCATCCGGAGACTGACGGCAGATGGCGCGTTTCCAGAGATAACGCACCTACAACCGCATGGGTAACCGGTAACTATAATGACTTTGACTGGGACGTTGCAACTGCCGATGCCGGCGGTTATATCTGGACCGCAGATAAACAGTCGAAACGGATGCTCATGCGCCAGGTAATACTCTGGAATAAGGGACACGACGGGCCCGACAGGTGCATTAACCCGTTGGTCAGGGAGTGGGGTATTTCTGAAAACTCGGCGGAAACGCTTTGGAAAGCCGTCTATTCGCCGTTTCCTTTTCCGCTGGAAGACTATGAGTTTATTTTTGACGTGCCCGTTGATTTCAGGCTGCTTGATTTCATGCATGAAAACGGCAGGCACGTACTAAATACGCGCCCTTCAGGATTCACTGTGGAACAGGTCGTTCATGACGGCAAACCATATACAAGATACCGCATCGCCTTTCCTAAAAACGGGGTATATGTGGAGACTTCTTCCGTCGCAAGCAGGTATCTGCTGCTGCCTGTTTTCCTGGAGAAATGGACAGGGAAAGAAAAAACGACCGCATGGTATTACCGGCGGCAGGCAAAAAGCAATTTTACGGAACTCCAGCAGAAAATACCGGTACGCATACTGCCTCCCATAAACGGACGGATGTTGAAGAAGATAATGATAAACCAATTCGGCGCCAGACCATGGAGGTATGCAGAGATATCGCCGGAACACCTTGACCAGCACTTAAGCCAGTCTTTGCGCGCAGGATTCAACGCATGGACTTTCAGCATATGGAACATTGACAGCAATCCGTACCTCAAGACCATGCATGACCGTGTTCTGGCTGAAAAAAACGGCAGGATAATACTCTGGTCAAACTATCCTTTTCACGCCACCAACGAGTGGGTGGCCCCAGGGCACAAGGACACGAAGCCGTTTCTTTACCAATGGATGAAGGACAATCCGCAGGCGCGCGCACGCTATTTTCAGGACAGCGATACATGGGAAACGAAAGGGCAGTGGTGCCCCACTTACGTTTTGGGCGAAGGGCAGGCGGAGTTTTACCGGAACGTTCTGGAGGTCTACAGGTTAAAGCTCTCGGGTCTGCCGGGCACGTCGATTATATGGACAGATTACGAACAGGCGCCGTGGGTTGACAGTTATGCCAGGCCCAAAGAAGGCAAGGGAAGCTGGTGTTTCTGCGACCGCTGCAAGGAAGAGTTTCGCAGGTGGGCGAACCTGCCTGCAGATGCAGACCTTTCCGACGGCAACATATTCGCCTCTTACAGGGAAAAATGGCATTCGTTCAGAAGTTATTTAGACGGTAAAATTCTTGCCCTGCCGAAAAAAGCGGCTAATGAACTGGGCAAAGAGTATATGTTTTATTCATGGATGGGCCACCAAGAGTTATGGACCGCCTTGAAGGGAAACATCGACAAGGCGTTTCCCGGATGTCCGGGCAACGGAGCGGCGGACAGTTACCAGCAGAGACATATAGATAAAAGTGCCGCATTTCTGCGTGACGCAACAGGTTTGGAACGTGATGGCACTATGGGCCAGAGGTTTACCTTTTTCAGCCACTATGCATGGAAGCCCGAACAGGACCACCGGGCGTTCTGGAAAAAATGGGCGGTTATGTCTCCAACCGGCTACATAGAACCCAAAACGTGGAAAAGCCAGGTTTTGCGGGTGGTTGCGGCGTTTGGTTACGGCATTGACCTTGCTTCTTCGATTCAGTGTGTCGGCGGCATATTTTACTGGGTAGGAGAGGCGACCCGCATCATGGCGGAATATGAAGATATTTTCCACAGCGGCGAAAGGGCGGACGAACTTGCATCTTGCGATAAACTGGCATATCCCAACGTTCTTGTTTTGACAAAGAACAACGAACGCGTGGTACTGCTCTTTAACGAAAGCAAAAAAGAAATCAAGACGGTGCTTAGAAATAAGGACCTGCAAAGCAGGCAGAAGGCGCGGATATTCGGAGATAAGACGACAATAAACGACCCGTCTGAAATGCAGGTATCCATACCGGCGCAGGATGTAACTGTGGTGCACATCAAGTAAAAGGGTTCCCATGGCCGTTTTGAACAGCGGAAGATTCAAGGTTAACATAAACAAAGAGCAGATAGAAAAGACCAAAGGGCGTTGCAAATCTCTGGCACAAGGCGAAATCCCAGACCGCGTGCCGTTTATTTTCACTCCTTACGGTTTCAAATGGGCGAATCCCGCAAAACGGCATATTGCTGAAAATTGCGAAGACTGGCTTGAGTTCCAGGTCGCACGCATAAATTTCCAGGTTAAGGAATTTCCGGAAGGAGATTATGTGCCGTTTCTCTGGGACGGTTTGGGCACAATGTTTATGGCAAGCTTATATGGATTGGACGTTTTCACAGATGAAAAACAGGGTTTTTTAGTCAAGGACAGGCTGATTCATAGACTGGAAAAAGATATTGAGCGCGTTCCGGAGCATGTTGACCCTGAAAACATCGGCCTTGGCCCGGAACTTAAGAGAAGGGTTAAGTTGTTTCTCGAAGCGACGGAAGGAGAAATCATGATATTCCTTCCCAATATACAATGCCCATACGACGTGGCGGTGCAACTCATGGGCAATGATAATTTCATCATTGCCGCATATGACACTCCAGATTTAATACATGAATTGTTGAAACGGGTTACGAATGCCACAAGAGATGTCATATATGCCATGCAAAAATGGGTGGGGAACACAGACTTATTGATGCTTGACAATACACTGCCTTTTCATGGGCACGGTTTAAAACTTCACGATGATTATGTTTCAGTCTTGAGCCCTGATTTTCACAAGGAATTCTGTTATCCGTACAATATGCAACTTTATCAGGAATTCGAATTCGGGTCTTTTCATACATGCGGACCGTATCTACCGCATTACTGCAATGCAATATTCAGGCATAAGGGGATAACGGCTATCGAGGCCCATGGATGTATCAGAACCTGCCAACAAAGGTCCAGAAATGATCTGCTTGAATTAAAAACGCTGTGCATGGAAAACAATGTTGCCATATCTGCATGCCTGGATACAATGGGTGAAAATGTGATACCTCCAGACCGGAAACTCTTGCAGAAAATGGCAGAAAACGGCGGTTTGAGATGGTATGCCGCCGGGACGCGACAAACCGGTCTGGAATACCTGAAATGGGCTGAAGAGGCATATC
>CAYPTS010000055.1:0-2681 GCA_964413825.1 uncultured bacterium | reverse complement strand
CAGCCGGTTCTGCCGATATGTTATTTTTTTATGTGTCTCTTCAGGGCAACGACAGGTGGTCGGGAAGACTGCCTGAACCAAACAGTGAACACAAAGACGGGCCTTTTGCTACGATAACGCGGGCCCGGGATACAATACGAAAGTTGAAGAGGGCAGGAAAGATTGCCTGTCCTGTAACCGTCAGGGTGAGAGGGGGGAAGTACTATCTTCCCGGGACAGTTGTTTTTACCCCGGAAGATTCAGGCACGGCAAAATACCCGATTTCATACGAATCCTATCCCGGAGAAACTGCTGTATTAAGCGGCGGCGTTAAAATTACCGGATGGTCGCTTTTTAAAGGCGGAATATATAAGGCATACCTTCCCGATGTAAAAAAAGGGACATGGTATTTCCGTTCACTCTTTGCCGACGGCAGGCGGCAAATCAGGGCGCGTTATCCTAACGCAGACAGGCGTAATCCTTTTCGGGGCGGGTTCTTGTATATAACGGAAACGGAAGAAGAAGGCAGGCGGTTCTTTGTAAGGAATATATTTAACGTCGGAGACGAACTGGAATATTCCATTAATATTCCATCGGACGGATATTATGATTTGTGGTTGCTGCATTCCGGCAGCAATAAACAATTCGGCTTTCAGAATATGGGCGGACGAACGAGCATCAGAGTGGACAATGAACGCCCGACGCTATTGCAGAATCTGGCGGACACAGATTCTCCCGGAAATTTTTTGTGGTCATGCTGCGCCAGAATGCTGTTGGAACAAGGCAGGCACACCATGACCTGGCGCAACGAAAAAGGCGGCCAGATTAACATAGAGACATTTGCCCTTTGTCCTGAAGGCGCCCGGATGCCAGATAAAAAACAAAAGCCGTCACGCGGAAAACAGCCGGTTTTAGTTAAAGCGGCCGGGTTCAGCAGAGCAAAAGGCAACGAACTGCTTATTTGGCCATCGGTCAACAAGGTATACTCAAAAACCTGTTTTCCTTTCAGACCCGGAGACATTAAATCGTCGATTGCAAAAGAAAAAGATGCCGAAATCCACATCTTCCCGGGCCAGGGATGCCGTTCCTACATGGAGATTGTTCCTATTGACAGGATAGACGCCAAAGCCTGCAAAATCCATATCAGAGGGAAAGAAGCCACTACCTTATTGACCACCGGGGACCGGTTCTTTGTAGAGAACGCCTTCAGTGAACTGGATTCTCCGGAGGAATGGTACCTGAATAAAAAAATCGGAATGCTGTACTGCCTGCCCAAAAAGAAAATCACGGACAGGTCGGAAATTATCGCTCCCCGCCTCGGGCGTATTTTTGATTTTAAAGGGTCAAAGAACGCTCCCGTTGAATTCATGCGGATTGCAGGGTTGACTTTTTGTGAAAACGACTACTCGCAGGATGATAATTTTGCAGGATGGGGAATGGGAAGCGACGGGACGGTTTATATGCAGGAAACAGAAAACTGCATCTTGGAAAACTGCTGTTTCATAAACATAGGAAAATATGCATTGTACTTGTCCGGAGGACGGAATAATTCAATATGCGGCAATGACATATCCTTTGGCGCAGAAGGAGGAATATTTGCCATAGGCAGTCCGGGCAATAAAATATCGGATAACCATATACACCATTGCGGACAGGTTCGCAAACATATAGGAGGTATTGTTCTTTACGGAGCAGATTCCTCCGGCAATGTCGTCTCGCATAATTTAATACACGACATATCGCGGTACGGCATTACATTGAAAGATCCCGGCTGTCGCAACATCATAGAATATAACCATGTATTCAACACAAATCTTGAGACCTTTGACACCGGCGCCATTGAAGTGACCCAGCAAGACAAGGAATTCAGAAGCCGCGGCATAATAAAATACAACCTTCTGCATGATAATGTGGGTTATTCATCAGACAGAGGAATTGACCTGTTTGGAGCATGGGGAATATACCTGGATTCCTATGCGGGAGGATATACTGTCAGCCACAACATAACCTATAAAAACTCCTCCGGCGGCATAATGCTGCAGGGAGGAAAAGACAACAACGTTTTTAACAACATAATTGTTGGAGACGGCTATCAGGCAATAGTTGTAAAAAACTTTGCAGATAATTCCACAGGCCTAAGGTTTGAAAGAAATATCGTCTGTTTACGGGAAGGAAACCTGTTCGGCTGCGGGAACATCAGCAGAAAAATGCTTCGGTGCGACAAGAACTTGTATTTCCACTTGCATCATAAGCCAATGAATATCTTCTGGTGGAGCAGGTGGCAATCGGGTGAATGGTGGACCGTTAACCTTGAAGCATGGGAGAAATCCGGGTTTGACGAGAATTCCATTGTCGATGACCCGCTTTTCGCAGGTCAAAAAAAGGATAATTTCCGGCTTAAAGCCGGTTCGCCCGCCTTCCGTTTGGGATTTGAACCTATTGATGTTAAAAAGATGGGGCTGATAACGAAGAGGAAAGGGCGTCCAAGCCGTCCGGTCTTCTCAGATTTTGATATATGCGCCAGGCGCTGCAGTGACTGCAAAAAACACAAAGTCAATCTTTCCCCGTGCCGCCATATGAAACCAGTTATTTTTTCAAAAAAATAAAGAAGTACTCAAGTTCCGACATAAGGAACCAGAGAGGAAAAAAAGCAGTTTTCGTGCTCGAAACAGCCCTACGGGCTTTGGCTCCAGCACAGATAA
>CAYPTS010000054.1:0-14836 GCA_964413825.1 uncultured bacterium | reverse complement strand
TTGAATATCTCTTGACAAACAGTGGCACGATTGGTAAAATAGTAACACTTAAAAAGGGGGAACGGATGAAAATAACAGGCATAAAAAGTAGAGAAAGGAATGGATTTACCCTCATAGAACTGCTGGTCGTAGTGGCGATAATCGCCATCCTGGCGGCGATGCTTCTGCCGGCGCTGGCACGGGCAAGGGAACGGGCAAGAGGCGTTGTATGTATGAATAACCTTAAACAGGTGGGAATCGCTTTTGAGATGTACAAATCTGACTGGGATGATTGTTACGTACCCAAGACGCAGTGGAAACAGAATCTGTGGACATACGTGTCCGCCGAAAT
The DNA here is from genome assembly GCA_964413825.1 of uncultured bacterium. GTDB lineage: Bacteria > Ratteibacteria > UBA8468 > B48-G9 > JAFGKM01 > JAFGKM01. The sequence continues at coordinate 14,505 of CAYPTS010000054.1, read as the reverse complement.
GTATGGCAAAATATCAAAATGCCCGAGCAGGCCTCAAATCACCAACTGGTATTATGGCCAGGGATATAACGTAGGCAACGGAGTTTTCCCCGGATTTGATGGAAAAAAAGCAGGACGCATACGCAATCCCGGAAGCAAAATACTTATCCTTGACTGGGGAAGGCCATCGGACGGAAGCGGAGGATGCAGCGCAGGACCGCCGTATTCTGCAGAAGGAATTAAGAGCGAAGAAGGTATCCTTTACGGAGGCTCCACATCGTACTGGACGGTTGTACGCGTACATTCAGGAGGAAGCAACCTCCTGTTCGGCGACGGGCACGTCGAGTGGAAAAAACCCGAAGAATACCACAGCAACGCAGACGGCAGCGGTGCGCAGGGAACCGTCATAGCACCGGAATGGCGGGAGTACTGGGATACGTCCTATTGAAAACAGCGAAGTGAAACGTGAAAAGTGAGATGTGAGATGAAAAGAAAAGTTTTATTCTCAATTATTTTTTTGCTGACTGCAGGGCTTGCCTGCGGGCAAGATTTGGTTGCGACAACAAGCGTTCTTTCCTCGGTCGTCGAGGATATAGCAAAAGACAAACTTAACGTGGAAACGCTCGTCCCTGCCGGCTCATGTCCCGGGCATTTCGATTTAAAGGTACGCCACCTGCAAAACCTGAAAAAAAGCGGCATCCTCTTTGCCCATGGATTTGAAGTCTATCTGAAACAAATAGAAGATGCCGTCGGGAATCCCCTGTTTGGTCCTGTTATCATTTTAGTTGACGGTAACTGGCTCATACCTGAAAACCAGAAACAGGCATACAAAAAGGTAGCGGCAGTTCTCGCTGAAAAATTCCCGCAATACGGAGATTTTTTTGAAAAAAACAGGCAGGCGGCGTATGACAACATAGAAAAAACGGATACAGCAATAAAAAAACTCGCCGGAAACGCCAGAATTTCAGGCATCAGGGCAGTATGCAATTCCCACATAAAAGAGGTTCTTGAATATGCGGGATTTGAGGTTGCCGCCACCTACGGACGCAAGGAGGAATTGACTCCTGCCGGCATAAAAAACTTAATCGCCCTGTGCAGGGAGAAAAATGTCCGGCTGATTGTAGACAATCTGCAGGCAGGGTCTGATACCGGCAGGATTATATCGAATGAACTTAAAATACCCCACCTGGCAATATCCAACTTTCCCGGAGTATTTCCGGGAACACCTACATTAAGGCAGACACTTGAAGAAAACGTAAAAAGGATGCTATCCGCCTATGAAACCGCCCAAAATAAAACTCATTGACGCATCGGTCGGATACATGACCGAAACGATAATTAAAAACCTGTCGCTGGAGATAGAGCAGGGAGAAATGACAGGCATTTTCGGACCCAACGGAGCAGGCAAAACCACGCTTCTCTGTGCGGTAAACGGCCTCGCCCGAATCCCTTCGGGAAAAGTCGAAATAGACGGCATGGAATTCACGCCTTTAAACGAAAATTCTTTAAGGGAAAAAATCGGCTACGTCCCCCAGCACTTTGACATCGACCCGAAACTTCCGGTAACTGCCGGAGAAGCCGTACTTATGGGAAGTTACGGAAGACTGGGACTGTTTAATTTCCCGGGCATCAAAGAAAGGCGGATGCTTGAAGAATTGGGAGCGATGCTCGGCATCAAACACCTGCTGAAAAAACCCTTCGGACAGTTATCCGGAGGCGAGAAAAAAAAGATGCTTATAGCCAGGGCGTTGATGCAGAAACCCGAAATTATGCTTCTCGACGAAATGTTTGCATGGCTTGACAGCAGTACGGTAAACAGTTTCACGGAAACAATAAAAGATGTCCATGTAAAAAACAAACTGACAACACTTATCGTCTCCCATGACATGAAGATAATAAAAAAACTGTGCACGCGGATTATCCGGATGGAAAAAGGCCGAATAATCTTTGACGGCAGGATGGAAGAGGTCTCAAAAAAACTGGAAACGGGCAATGGAATTAATTAGATACGCATTTTTTCAGAAGGCGGCGATTGCATGCCTGCTGGCGGGTATCGCCTGCGGCATCATAGGCGTCTGGATAGTGGTAATGAAAATATCATTCATAGGAGTTGCGGTATCGCACGCCGCATTTGCCGGAGCACTGCTTGCACTTGTATTGGACAAACCGGTCATACTATTCTCTTTTATCTTCAGTCTGCTCGCCTGCGCCGTACTCGGTCCGCTGTCGGACAGGGGACAACTGCACCCGGAAACTTCCATCGGTATCATTTTCTCTTCGACGCTCGGGCTCGCTTTTCTTTTCATGGGACTTCTGCCGGAGGGGAAAAGCCAGGCGTTAAACCTTCTGTGGGGAAGCGTTCTTACGGTCAATTTTTTTGACATACTCCTTCTTGCGGCGGCGGCACTCATGGCATCGGCGGCTGCATTGTTTTTTTTCAAGGAACTTCAATCGGTTGTTTTCAACCGGGAAATGGCCAAGGCAAGCGGCATTGCCGCTTCGTTATTTTTCTATCTTTTGCTTTTCCTCACAGGCTCGACCGTCAGCGCCACACTGAAATCCGTGGGAGGGCTTCTTGTCTTTGCGCTTATAATCAATCCGGCGGCAGCCGCCTACCAGATTACCTACAGCATGAAAAAAATGTACCTTTTATCAATCTTGTTTGCGGTATTATCCGGATGGACAGGGCTTGTTGCCGCTTCTATATTCGACCTTCCGGCAGGCGCATCCATAGTAGTCGTTTCCAGTATAATATTCATAATCTCCGTTATTTTTTCTCCAAAAAGGAAGATGAAAAATGATAGCGACTGAAAAGGATTTCTTTAACACCTATGCAGAAAAATGGGATAACGAAGAGACGGTAACTCCGGAAAAATATAGAAGGATAATAGAGGAAGCCGGAATATCAAAGGGGCAGCGAATACTGGACGTCGGAACAGGTACGGGAGTTCTTATTCCCTACATACTTGAAGCAACGCATGGCGACGTAGAAATTTTTGCCGTTGACTATGCCGAAAAGATGCTTGAAAAACTGCGCATGAAAAAATTCCCGGGAAACATAAAAATTTTTCTCATGGACATACACAAAACTGATTTTGAAGGCAGTTACTTTGACCGCGTGACAGTCAACTCCTGCTATCCGCATTTCAAAAATAAAAAAACTGTGCTAAAAGAGATTTACAGAATACTGAAGCCTGACGGGATTTGCACCATTTGCCATCCCACGGGCAATAAACACGTGAACCATATTCACAAAAACTCTCATCCCGTAATATCAAACCATGTGCTTGAAAGTCTTCCGGAATTGAGGAAATCCGTGGAATTCGAAGGATTTAAGTTTCTCAAAGGCATCGACGAAGAAGATTTTTTCCTCATTTCCTTCACAAAATAAAAGTTCAAATCCTCTACTCACCAATTGGTAATACCTCTCCAGTTCGCCAGATAGCAAGACGCTAAGGAAGAGGGGTTTCAAACGCAAGAGGTGGGTAAATACCGTTCAAGTTCGCCGTATACCACGACGGCAAGGAGGAGGCAACGAGATGTATGTTTATACTTCGAGGAAGCCGACGACGATGCCAACAAAGGTATACGGATGAAATTGAGCGGTAGTAGGCCGTAGAGGATTTGAACCTCTAACCTTGGCATTAAGAGTGCCCTGCTCTGCCGTTGAGCTAACGGCCCCGGTAAAACTTTAAAAAGTAGGGAAAGACTCTACTTCCGTTATTAAGAATTTATTCCACAGCAATAAAACTCACCTTGCGAACCAACGGCCAGGCTGACTTATCGGCAACCTGAACTTCTCCGTCAGCGTTCATTTTCAGCCGGTTTACGGCAATACCTTCCTTGTTTACCAGATAGTCTTTTACCGCGTTGACTCTGCGCTCGGACAACTTCTGGTTATAGGTCGAATCACCTTCGGGAGAAGCAGACCCGACAAGCGATACCTTTACGGATGGATATTGCTGAAGGATAGATGCATTGTCCTGAAGTACCTGCTTGTTCAAAGAAGTAATTTTCGCACTGTCAAATCCAAAATAAACATCCTTAAGATTCAGGAACACGTATTTTGTCCTGCCCACTATCTTTTCTACAATCTTCACTTCGGGTTTTGCTTCAGACTTTGCCGCCACTGCGGTTTTCTTTACAGGCGCGGGTTTCTCGACAACTTCTTCCTTCTTCGGTGCGCCAACAAAAATATAACCTCTGTTCCCCCACTGCGTATTTTCCTGTCCTGCAGGAACGCTTTCGGGAATCCACCACAGTCCGTCTTTTTCGACATCGTACACCGGCTCTCTCGTCGCTCCTGATTCACCGTACCACGAAAAATCTTCCGGCAGTGTTGCACATGTCGAATCGGCAAGCGCAATTCCCGAGAAGAACAGGACGGCTAAAAACACGGGCAGAACCGCCCCAGCCATTAACTTTCTTCCCATCTTTCCCTCCTTGTCGGTTGTTTGCACAGGGTAAATCCCTGCACATATTCGTTTTTAATTATACATCAACCAGAAAAAAGTTCCAAATTTATTTTTATTCGATTTACGGGAGAATTACCGCGTTATCTTTTGAATAATCTTCTATAATCTGCAATAAATTCCCGCAGATGTACGTGCAAAATGGAAGCGCCCCGCCCGCTTTCAGTTTGTGCGAACAGCAAGGTGAAAAGGATGGAAACGAGGAGGCATACTGAAAGTATGTTGACGAAGTTTTCGACGAATTCAACGCAGATGTACGTGCAAAATGGAAGCGCCCCGCCCGCTTTCAGTTTGTGCGAACAGCAAGGTGAAAAGGATGGAAACGAGGAGGCATACTGAAAGTATGTTGACGAAGTTTTCGACGAATTCAACGCAGATGTACGTGCAAAATGGAAGCGGGAACTACCAGTCATGTTGTTGCTGCAGAACACTTATCTCCTTCGAAAATATCGTCAAAACACCCTGCGTAGTCTCGTCATCATAGATTAAAATCATTCTCGCCTTATTCCCAAACCATGCATATTCTTCTTTCTTCGATTCCGGCTGAAACCCTCTTCCAAACCTTTCGAAAGTGGATTCCTGCAGTCCCTTCCAGTTTCCAAAGCCCTTCGTATAAATGACCGCCTTATAAAATCTGTTTTTCCAGAAACAGTATTCAATCTTTTCAAGTTCCACATATCCTATTTGCAATCTGTCGTTTTTCCTTGAGTAAACACTGATATCTCCGTCTGACGGCTCCGTCTTGATAAATTCCATATCGGGAACGCTGTCAAAAGACTGCCCCCATTCTATTCCTCTGAATCCGTTAGGTTCCACACCGGGTTTGAAATAAGTTTCTGTCTGTTGACCCGAAGATATACCGTTGATTAGCAACAGCAGAAAGAGTCCGGTATTCAATGCAGTGTTTTTCAGGGTTATCATAAATCCTCCGTTTAATATTATACAGGTTGTTTGTACCCTTACACAGCAGTTTTGTCAAGCGTTGCACCTGTTGCATTTGACAACTTCCGCCTTTTTTGCAAGAATATCATGGCTGTGAAAAGGAGAAAAACAATGACGCCCAAACAAAGAATCGAAGCATCTCTGCAAGGGGAAAAACCCGACAAAACACCGTTTACAATTTATGAATACAAACTGCCCCAGTGTTCCGTGGAGAGGCAACTGCGTAATGAAGGCATCTGCATAGTCAACAGATACCACAATGTTATCAAGGTGTCTTCTCCAAACGTCGTTTACGAATCTTACGGTTATTTCGAAAAGGGAGACAGGTATAACAGGGAAATCATTAAAACACCTGCCGGGGAACTTTTCAGCATCAGTAAACCGGCGGGATTTACCTCGTGGCAAACATCCCGACTTTTCAAAGGACCGGAGGATTACAAAAAACTCCTTTTCATGATAAATGACCAGATTTTCGAACCGGCGTACGAAGATTTCCTTGCCGCGGAGCAAATGATGGAAGAAGACGTTATACTTCGTGCCGCCATAGGATTAACACCCCTTCACCAGATTATGATAACGTGGATGGGGGTGGAGACATTTGCCATAGAGTGGGCAGAACGAAGGGACGAGATAGAAAAACTTGTAGAAGCACAAACCGAAAATTTAAGAAAAATATTCCCTATCGTGGCAAAATCACCGGCATTGCACGCAAACTTCGGCGGCAATGAAACAGGCAATGTCATGGGAAGAGAAAGGTTTGCCAAATACGTCATACCGCTTTACAACGAAGCCGGCGAAATCTTCAAAAAACACGGCAAATATCTTGGTGCGCATCTTGACGGGAACAACAGGATATGGGCAGACCTTGTAGCGAAAAGCGGACTTGATTATGTTGAAGCATTTTCGCCTGCTCCCGATACCGACATGACACTTTCAGAGGCCTTCGACATATGGAAAGAAAAACTCCTGTGGATAAACTTCCCCTCTTCTCTCCACCTGACTCCCATTGATAAAATCGAGGAAGTCACACGAGAAATGACAGGAGAATTTAAACGAGGCAAACGTCTGATAATAGGAATTACGGAAGACATACCCGAAGATAGGTGGCAGGGAAATCTGCTGGCGATATCAAGAGTAATAAATGAAGCATGACGACGCAGGCAACGAAGTTCTATGGATGAAATCAATTCGGTATGCGCTTGGTGATAGAGCATGATACCGGATTCAGTTCGCCAGAGAACAAGGTGGCAAGGAGGAAGCGAGGAGACGTACGCATGTACGTCGCACGCTGCTGACGACGCAGGCAACGAAGTTCTATGGATGAAATCAATTCGGTATGCGCTTGGTGAGATTCGAACTCACAACCTCTGGCTCCGGAGGCCAACGCTCTGTCCGGTTGAGCTACAAGCGCAGGAACAAATCCTGCAGTTCAGGATAAATCAGCGATTTTGACACATCTTGCCGAAATCAACGTCATTTTTGTCAAAAATCGATTCGAGAGGAATATGCTTTTCCGCAAGGGCTTCCCTTGCCCCTTCAAGGCGGTCAACTATAGCGATTACCTTTTTAACGGTACAACCTGCTTCTTCTACCGCTTTTATCGCCCTGATAACGGAACCGCCGGTAGTAACAACATCGTCGACTATCACCACCGACCATCCTTTCTGCAGGTGTCCTTCGATAAGTTTCCCCATCCCGTGTTCTTTCTGCACCGACCTCACTATAAACGCCTTTACCGGACAGTTTTCCAGATGGCTTATAACAGCCACCGCCGCGACCATGGGGTCGGCGCCGATTGTCATGCCGCCTATGGCGTCTATTTTATCCCGCCCGAACATTGAAAGGATGATTTTACCCGTCAGGTACAATCCCTCGGGGTCACAGGTTATTAATTTGCCGTCGATATAACAGTTGCTCATCTTTCCTGAAGTCAACTTCCTTTCTCCGATGAACAGCGCCCTTTCTTTTATAAGTTCCAGTAATCTGTGCTTCATTTCCGCCACGCCATTGTCTCTATTTTCCATAACACACATCTCCATGGGATGAAAAAAACATACCCTGCGTTTAACTGCTCTCTCTATCCACAGTATGGAATTTACCGTTACGCTTTGCCTTCGGTAAGTTCCTTTATTTTATCTTCCAATTCCTTTATGCGCGAAGAAAGCTTTTCCCTTCCGCCTTTCCTGCGCAGAGCGGCCATCCTTATTCCGATACCTACACAGATAAGGGTTATGACAATCCCTATGGGGTTAAGGAGATTATTGGCAACCACATAATCTGTGCCAAACAGCAGAAGAAGCCCCATCAAAAGCATTATAACTATCCACGTCAACATCCTATCCTCCCTTGCCCTGAACTCTACCGTGCAATTTTTTCACGGTGAGGGGCTTTGATTTACATCCGCTTAACTTCATATGTCGTTTCACAGTTTAAAGTACGCCTGGCCCGATTCGAACGGGCAACCCTCTGCTTAGAAGGCAGATGCTCTATCCCTTGAGCTACAGGCGCATATACCGGATTGATTTCATCCGCAGAGCTTCGTTGCCTGCGTCGTCGACTGCCTCGGCGTATGAGAATACGCCTCCTTGTCTCCTTCTTGACGCCTGGCTCTCCGGCGAACTGAATCCGCTATTCCTATTTGTACAAGACGCATATACCGGATTGATTTTCCGGTACATTTTAACTTTCAAAGGAACTCAAGTCAAGAAAAACTGGACAAAGACGCAGATTTACTGTAAAATTTTCAACAATACACTGGACAGGCAAAGGAAAAAAATGGATACCAACAATCACAAATACTGGGATAGAATCAAGTCAATGGGCATTGCAGCAATGGTATTTCCTTTAATAATAATGGTTGCCGGAATTATTCTTTCCCAAAAAGGTTTGACGGGAATGGTAGAAGGGTATGAAGAAGGGTTGGCAAGAATAGTACAATACATCCTTTTCGCTATAGGAATTGCTCTGTTTTTCTTCTGCGACGGAATTTCGGATTTTTTCGCACAACGCCTGCTTGTCAATGACAGACAAAGGGAACAGGAAAACCTTTCCTCCTATCTTGCTTATGTGTTTATCATGCTGGGACTGCTTGACATGATTTCGGTAATGGGTTTTGTCGGGCTTCTCATCAGCGGAAATCTTACGTGGATGACGGTTTTCGTAATATTGACGCTATCTTTACAGATGCGGTATTTCCCATCGGAAGGAAGATTAAGGAAACTTCTTGAACGCGTTAAAGAATAACCCGCAAAAAGGTTACTCATCCCGTTGTTTCTTCTTCATTTACCTGTTTTTACTTGCAACTAATAACTATCAACTTACAACTGTTTTATAGAGCGGGATACGGGATTGTGCGGCTAAAAACGCTCGCACGGTCTCTGCTTATCAAAGAAGAAATTTTAGTCGGCTCGAACCCAAAAGGTTCTCATCCCTTACACGGAAGAGATTGAGCGGGATACGGGATTCGAACCCGTGTTCCGAGCTTGGGAAGCTCGTACTCTACCCCTGAGTTAATCCCGCTGACAATGAAATTACCGTAAAATTGTACCGCAAACGGTTTATCCCGTCAAGGTTGATTGTGAGCCGATTTTTGGCGAAAAATTTATCTCTTGACAGTTTTTTTTAAAAGGGTATAATTTATATCCTGTAATAAAGAACGCCTGAACCAACAATCCATAAAAATGTCAAAAAGGAGGCAAATATGGGAAAGATGAAGTTGAGACCACTCGGAGACAGGATAGTGGTTGAACCGTTGGAAGCGGAAGAGAAAACGAAGGGAGGAATTATCCTTCCGGATACCGCGAAGGAAAAACCGCAGGAAGGCAAGGTAGTCGCCGCCGGCAAAGGCAAACTCGACGAAGACGGCAAACCGATGCCCATGGAAGTAAAGGTCGGGGATAAGATTCTGTACGGCAAATACGCCGGTACGGAAATTACCGTTGATGGTAAAGAGTACATGATACTTAGAGAAGAAGATGTACTGGCTGTTGTTGACTAAAAAATAACGGAGGTGTTACATGGCAAAGCAGATAATACTCGGGGAGGAAGCACGAAGAAAGTTACTTGAAGGCATGTACGTCATGGCGGATACGCTGAAGCCGACGCTCGGACCGAAAGGCAGATGCGCGGTTCTGGAAAAAAAGTTCGGTTCTCCGTCTGTAATTAACGACGGGGTCACCATAGCAAAGGAAGTCGAACTGGAAGACCCCAATGCAAACCTTGGAGCTCAACTACTGAGAGAAGTCGCATCAAAGACAAACGACGTTGCCGGAGACGGAACGACAAGCGCATCCATCCTTGCATTGGCAGTTGCAAGGGAAGGATTCAAGAACGTCGCGGCGGGAGCAAACCCCGTGCATCTTAGAAGAGGAATAGAAAAGGCCGTGAAAGCAGTCGTGGATAAACTCAAATCCACAAGCAAAACCATCAAGGACAAGAACGAGATACAGCAGGTTGCAACTATAGCCGCGGCAAACGATACGGAAATAGGGCACATAATAGCCGACGCAATGGACAAGGTGGGAAAAGAAGGAGTAATAACTGTTGAGGAAGCAAAGGGAACGGAAACGGAACTGAAGGTCGTGGAAGGAATGCAGTTTGACCGCGGATACCTTTCCCCTTACTTTGTAACGGACACGGAAAGAATGGAAAGCGTTCTGAACGACGCTTACATCCTCATCCATGACAAGAAGATTTCCGCCATCAAGGACATCCTTCCTCTTCTGGAAAAGGTTGCGCAGGCCGGAAAGCCTCTTCTCATAATTGCCGAAGAAATCGAAGGTGAAGCGCTTGCCACTCTGGTCGTAAACAAAATCAGGGGTACCTTCACATGCTGTGCGGTAAAGGCGCCGGGATTCGGAGACAGAAGAAAGGCAATGCTGGAAGACATCGCCATCCTCACCGGCGGCCAGGCCATCATGGAAGAACTCGGTCTGAAGCTTGAAAACATAGACCTGAGCATGCTTGGAAAGGCAAAAAGAATCATCGTCGACAAGGAAAACACCACGATAGTGGAAGGCGATGGAACATCTTCGAAAATCCAGGGACGCGTGAATCAGATTAGAAGCGAAATTGAAAAAACCACTTCCGATTACGACAAGGAAAAGCTTCAGGAACGCCTTGCGAAACTGGCCGGCGGAGTCGCAGTAATTAACGTCGGAGCGCCCACGGAAACCGACATGAAAGAAAGGAAAGCCCGCGTGGAAGATGCTCTGAGCGCCACCAGGGCCGCAGTCGAGGAAGGAATTGTTCCCGGCGGAGGAGTTGCCCTTTTGAAATGCCAGTCGGAAATAGACAAACTCAAACTTACAGACGCCGACGAGAAAACAGGCGCCCAAATCGTGAAGAAAGCGCTTGAAGCGCCTATCAGGCAGATAGCGGAGAACTCGGGATTTGACGGTGCGGTCGTGGCACAGAAAGTCAAGGAATCCTCTGATGATACCTTCGGGTTCAATGCGGAAAAAGACGAGTACGAAGACCTGGTGAAAGCCGGTATCGTCGACCCGACAAAGGTCGTAAGGACAGCCCTTGAGAACGCATCAAGCATGGCTGCTCTCCTGCTTACAACCGAGGCGCTGGTAACGGAAATACCCGAAAAGAAAGAAAAAGCAGGCGGTCCCACACCGCCGCCCTATCCTGAATACTAATCAAGGGACAAGGGTATAGATCAAGAGGAGGCTCTGTTTTAAAGCAGGGCCTCCTCTCTAAATTCAACAAAAGATTCCCCTGCAAAACGGTGAAACGCAAAAAAAAGGAATACGTAAATTGCGAAACAGAAGGGCTGGATACGAAACTCCCCCCTATAGAATGTTTTGGAAACCAGTTTAAATCCTATACCATAACAACAGTAATCCCCGAATACACATCCCTGTGTCCGAAAACCGGACAGCCGGACTTCGGAACGGTTACCATTGAATATGAACCCGACAGGTCGATTATAGAACTCAAGTCTCTGAAATTATATGTGCAGGCCTACAGGAATATCGGCATTTTCTACGAGAATGCAATAAACAGAATTCTGGAGGACGTCGTAAAAGCGTGCAAGCCTGAATGGTGCATGGTAAAAGGAGAGTTTAGCGCGCGCGGCGGTATAAAATCCACCATAGAAGCACGCTATCCGCGCAAAACAAAAAAAGCAAACAGTAGAAAATTTTGACAGCCGCATGGATTTGGTTTATTATTACCTTCTATGTTTACACAAGAAATTGAAAAACTGGTCAAACTTCAAGAACTGGACAGCGAAATATTGAATTTACAGGAAACAATCAGTAATGCCCCCCTGAAGAAAAAACAGATGGAGCAATCCGTCGAGTCAATCCTCAAAGACGCTACCGCAATAAAAAAAGAACAGAAAAAACTTCAACTGGAGAAAAAAGAGAAAGAACTTGAACTGCAGGAAAACGAAGAAGCATGTAAAAAACTGCAAAAAAATCTGGACGAGGTAAAAACCAACAAAGAGTATACGTCCATCCTGTCGGAAATTGAAAACCTGAAAAAGAAAAAGTCCTCCATAGAAGACCTTCTTCTCGCGTTAATGGAAAAAGACGACCAGTTGAATAAACAGATTGAAGATTCTTCCTCAAAATCGGAAAAATTAAAAACGGATGTTGAAGCCAGGATTCAGGAAGAAACGAAGAAAGCCGGGGAGATACAGTCACAACTCATAGAAAAAGAGGCACAGAGAACCAAGATGGTCGCAGAGATAAACAAGGATATTTACGCTCTCTACGAAAAAATACGGATAAGCAAGAAAGACGGCATTGCCATATGCAAACTTGAAGGGGAAAGTTGTACGGGATGTTCGGTCTTCGTACCGACATACATGGGAGAGAAAGTCAAGGCAAAGAAAACCCCTGTTCAGTGTGAAAACTGCAGCAGAATCCTTTACTGATGGATAACCTCACTGTTTATATCGACGGCGCTTCCAAAGGAAATCCCGGCAGGGCATCCATAGGAATTGTCATATGCGGCGACGGTAAAAAAACGTTGAAAAAAACAGGTGTGTCCATAGGAACATCCACCAATAACGTCGCCGAATATATGGCGCTCATCACCGCCCTCATTGACTGCATTGCCTATAAACCGCAGCAACTGGAAATAAGAAGCGACAGCCTCCTGCTTATAAAACAGATGCAGGGACAGTACAAGGTTAAAGACGAATGGCTGAAAAAACTGCATTTTATAGCATCCCGCCTTGTTTCAGGGTATAACAAGGTAGTCTTTACGCACATACCGAGAGAAGAAAACACGGAGGCGGACAAGACGGCTAACGAATACATACAAAACAGCGGCATGCTGTTTTGAAAATCGCAAATTGAAAATGGGGGGTGGTCGGGCGGCCGCGTGTTTTCATATGAAAGCATGAGGAAAGTCCGGACTCCAGCAGGGAGGATGGCTCCTAACGGGAGCAGTCCGCAAGGACTGGAAAGTACCGCAGAAAACACACAACCCTTTGAAGCTGCATCGTTGTTGCCGCTAATGCGGCAATATTCAGCGATACGCATGGCGAATAAGGGAAATGGTGAAAAGGCGAGGTAAGAGCTCACCGCCCGGCAGGTAACTGCCGGAGCAGGGCAAACCCCATCCGGAGCAAGGTCAAGCAGAACCTTCAGGCCCCTGCCCTTACAGGTTCGGGTTGACCGCACGAGTTGCCGGGCAACCGGCAACCCAGATGAATGGCCGCTTAAACAGAATCCGGCTTACGAGCCGCCCCCTTTACTCCAAGCGATGGTTTTTGTCATTGCGAGCCCAGTTTTATGGGGCGCGGCAATCTATGAGAATGCTTCGTCATTGCGAAGCATTCCCCCCCTTTGCCAAAGAGGGGGATTACAATGGAGAAAACATGGACGGGAAATGGATTGAAAACGGCATAGAGAACCTCAAGGCAGAATTCGGTAAGGATGCTGTAGAAAAAGCCGTCGAATCCGTGAAAAAATTCGAGGTTGAAATTCCTACATGGGCTCTCGGACCTTTCGGAGGAGGCAGATTCGGCGACTATACGCCTCCGGGTTATGCGAAAAACATAGAACAGAAACTTGACGACGCCGCATTCATAAACAAACTAACCGGCGCCACCCCAAAAGTTGCCACGCACATATTGTGGGATTTTTCGAATGATGGGTTAGAAGCTGATTATGAATCAGCTGTTAAAGTAAGCGAAGAATGCAAAGCGCGAGGTATTTTAATGGGAGCGGTTAATCCTACGTATTTTCTTAAAGGTTCGCAAGCCGGGAGTTTCACTTCGCAGGACAAAGAAACGAGGAAGCGGTATATTGAACAAACCGTTCTCGCAGGAAAGATAGCAAAAGAACTGGGAAATAAAATTTTGAGCCTGTGGTTCCCGGACGGTTCTCTCTACCCCGGACAGATAGACCTGAAAAACTCCTATTTCAGAATGAAATATTCCCTGCTTGAAAGTCACAGTTCAATCCCGGAAGATGTCATGATACTGATAGAATACAAGGTCTTTGAACCCGGAACGTACAGTACAATCATACCCAACTGGGGAACGGCATATACACTTGCGAAATCTCTCGGACAAAACGCGGGAGTCATTATAGACCTGGGACACCACCACCACGGCACCAACATAGAACAGATTGTGGCAATGCTTATTGCAGAGAAAATGCCGTGCGGATTCCACTTCAACACAAGATACTCCGCAGACGACGACCATGCCGTTGAGCCCAACCAGGAAATGGCACGAATATTCTATGAACTGGTTAAGGGCGACGTCATTATAAACAGCCAGAACGAAAATTGGGCATACATGATAGACCAGGCAAGCGGCAGGGAAAACCGGATACATGCGCTTCTGCATTCCATAGATTCCCTGCAGATTTCTCTTGCCAAAGCCGTTCTGGCGGACACCGAGAAAATTGAGGGATACAGGCAGAAAGACGAGATAATCCTTGCCAACAGGACGTTCAACGACGCAACTATGAATGCAGACGTGCGCCCCATAGTGGCAAGAGCACGCATGGAGAAAGACCTGCCTGCGGACCCTGTTGCCGAATACGTCAAAAGCGGCTACCAGAAAAAGATACAAAACAGGTAATCTTTCTTTTCCTCCCTTAAATGAGACCTCTGAAAAAATATTTAGTTTGTTGAATAA
>CAYPTS010000053.1:5194-15048 GCA_964413825.1 uncultured bacterium | reverse complement strand
TTCACCGTAGTTCTTATCTGTGCTGGAGCCAAAGCCCGTAGGGCTGTTTCGAGCACGGAAACTGCTTTTTTTCCTCTCTGTTTCCTTATGTCGGAACTTGAGGAACAAAATCAAAATTTGATTCTTTTTCCATAATCGTATATAATGTTTAGATTATTAAACAAAAATCGAAAACACCCTTCACGCTTGTCATTGCGGCCACGAGCGAAGCGTGATGGGAAGCAATCTCATATTAAGGTTGAGATTGCCGCGTACAAGACACTCGCAACGACAAAAAGCGTCGATTCGGGACAAGGGAGGAGAAAATGGGAGTAAAGATTGGAGTTAATGGGTTTGGAAGGATAGGAAGGCTGGTATTAAGGTCCGCTCTGGAAAAAAATTATCCGGAGCTGGAGTTTGTGGCGTTCAACGATTTGGCGGATGCAAAAACGCTCGCACACCTTTTCAAGTACGATACGAATTACGGCATATTTCCCGGCACCGTGGAAGTAAAAGGCGACGCCATAGCCGTGAATGGAAAAGAATACAAGGTTTTTGCGGAAAGAGACCCGAAAAATCTGCCGTGGAAGGAACTCGGCGTGGATATAGTCGTCGAATCAACCGGATTCTTCACCGATGCCGCAAAAGCGGCCGCACACATTGAAGCGGGAGCAAAGAAGGTTCTTATTTCCGCACCGGCAAAAGGCGAAGACGTAACGATAGTTCTCGGCGCCAACGAAAACACCTACGACCCTGCAAAACACAACATCATATCAAACGCATCCTGCACGACCAACTGCCTTGCGCCGCTGGCAAAGGTTCTCGACGATACGTTCGGCGTAAAGCATGGACTGATGACCACAATACATTCTTACACAAACGACCAGAACATCATGGATGCCCCCCACAAGGACCTGCGCAGGGCAAGAGCCGCGGCGGTTTCCATGATACCGACGACCACCGGAGCCGCAAAGGCGATAGGCAAGGTCATCCCTTCGCTTAACGGGAAAATGAACGGACTTTCAATAAGAGTTCCAACCTCAACGGTTTCCATAGTAGACCTTGTGGTCGACCTGGCTAAACCGGCAGATGTGGAAGGAATTAACGCCGCTTACAAGAAAGCCTCAGACGGCGCACTGAAGGGAATTCTGCAGTACAGCGACGAACCGCTGGTATCCAGGGATTTCTTCAAAAACCCGCATTCCTGCATATACGACGCACCGTCAACCTATATCGTTGAAGGAACAATGGTAAAGGTTCTCGGATGGTACGACAACGAGTGGGGATATTCCTGCAGAGTGGTAGACCTGCTTAAATATATGGTTAAAAAGTAACGGACGGGAGAGGAAAAAATGGAACTCCGGACAATAGATTCCGAGGATTATTCCGGCAAACGCGTGTTTTTGAGAGTTGACTTCAACGTTCCCGTAGGAAATGGAACGATTACAGACGACTCAAGGATAAAGGCCGCCCTGCCCACGATAGAGCGCCTGCTAAAACAGGGCGCATCTCTCGTAATCTCTTCGCACATGGGAAGGCCGAAGGGCGCGCCCAACCCGGAAATGAGCCTTAAGATTGTCGCACAACGGCTCGGCAGTCTGCTGGAAGGGAAGGAAGTGAAGTTTCTCACCGACTGCACGGGAGATACGGTTAAAGCCGCCGCGGCAGGTCTTAAGCCCGGCGAAATCATCCTTCTTGAAAACCTCCGTTTTCACAAGGAAGAAGAAGCGGGAGACGATGAGTTCGCAAAACAACTTGCTTCTCTGGCGGACTGTTACGTAAACGATGCATTCGGAACGTGCCACAGGAAACACGCCTCCATATACGGCATAACGAAGTTTTTTGACAGTACGGCCGCCGGATACCTGATACAAAAGGAAACAGCCGCACTTTCAAAACTTATCGAGAATCCTGAAAAACCGTTCCTCCTTATACTGGGCGGGGCGAAAGTCGCCGACAAGATAGGTATGATAAAAAAACTCCTCGACAAGATTGACACGCTGATAACCGGCGGGGTAATGGCTTATACCTTCGTGAAGGCAAAAAACTGGGAAATCGGAGAATCAAAAGTCGAACACGAGGCAGTTCCGCTCGCAAAAGAAATAATCAAGGAAATAAACAAGCGGCACCTTGAGTTCCATACTCCGCTCGACCATATCATTGCCGATAAGGTTTCATCCGACGCCCACTACTTCGCCACGGAAAGAGGCACGGTGCCGCACAACTGGATAGGCGTGGACATCGGGCCGCAGGCGATAGAGGAGTACACTGACTGCATAAAACGGGCAAAAACCATTTTCTGGAACGGGCCCATGGGGATATACGAGATAGAGGCCTTTGCGAAGGGCACCGTGGAACTTGCAAAAGCGCTCGGAGAAACAAAAGCGTTTTCCGTCATCGGCGGGGGAGATTCAGCCGCGGCGGTCAACACCGCAGGCGTTGCGGATAAGGTATCGCACATCTGTACCGGCGGCGGAGCATCCCTTGAATTTCTCGAAAAGGGGATTCTGCCCGGCATAGAAGTGTTAAAAAAATAGTTTATGGGAAGCATCTCCTGATGCCGAAAATGTCGAGGTCGGGAGACCTCTCCCACAAGAATTGAGGAGCATATTATGAAAAAGAATCTGATAGCGGGAAACTGGAAGATGTACAAAACACCGGCAGAATCGGTGGAATTCGTAAAATCCCTCATTGAAAACGTAAAAGACCACGGCGACAGGGACGTCCTTGTCTGCCCGCCGTTTACCTCACTGCATGCGGTATCCGAAGTTATGCTGAAAAACTCGCCGATAAAGCTGGGGGCGCAGAACGTGCATTTCGAGGATGAAGGTGCGTTCACGGGAGAAATCTCGGCGAAAATGCTGGCGGACACCGGAGTCGAGTACGTCATCTGCGGACATTCCGAAAGAAGAAACATATTCGGAGAAAGCAGTCAGACAGTGAATAAAAAGGTCAAAAAAACCGCCGATGTCGGCATGAAAGCCATACTTTGCGTGGGAGAAAAACTCGAAGAACGCGAAAACGGCAAAACATTCGACGTCATAAGTTCGCAGGTACGGGAATCCCTCGAAGGATTCGAAAAGACAGGGCAACTGGTTGTTGCTTATGAACCCGTATGGGCTATAGGAACCGGCAAAACGGCTACGCCTGAACAGGCGGAGGAAGTACATCTTTTCATAAGGAACCTTCTTGCGCAAATGTACGGCAAAGACGTCTCCGAAGATACCATCATATTGTACGGAGGCAGTGTAAAGCCGGATAACATAAATTCAATCATGTCGATGAAAAACATTGACGGAGCGCTGGTCGGAGGCGCAAGCTTAAAGGTGGATTCTTTCTGTGGGATAATCGATTATAAATAGGAGAAAAAAATGTACATGTTCTTGCTTGTTTTCCATACGGTTGTTTCTTTATTATTGATAGCGGCCGTACTTCTGCAGTCAGGAAAAGGGTCGTCTCTTTCAAACATATTCGGCGGAGGGGGAATGGAGACTGTTTTCGGCGCCGAAACGTCGGCTATTCTCAACAAAATGACGTCCATACTGGCACTTCTCTTTATGGTTAACTCAATTTTACTCGCCACTCTGCCCGGAAAACTGACGACAAGAAGCATACTGAAGGAAGAAGTCGGGAAAGAAGCGCCCGTCATCCCTGAAAATCCTCCTCTTCCTGCCGAAGAATGAAGTGCGTGCGCAATAAATGGACAAATTGATAGCACTGCCTGACAAAGGCACCGCGGTTTTTATAGGCGACACGCACGGGGATTACAACAGCACCAGAATAATAATTAAAAACTTCATTGAGAAGGAAAACCACTATGTAGTCTGTCTCGGCGATTACGTCGACAGGGGCGCTGACTCCAAAAAAAATATCGATTTCCTTCTGGAAACCAAAAAAACACACAAAAACCTCATTCTCCTTGCAGGCAATCATGAAATGCATTCCGTGATTCAATGCAAGCCCTGCAACTTCTGGGATTCCCTTTCCCCTGAAGAACTTGACTATTACCAAAAAACCCTTACGGCGCTTCCTCTCGCTGTCTCGGGCAACGGGTTTCTGGCGCTTCACGGAGCACTGCCCGACATAAAAGACATCAGCGAGATAAACAATATCACTGCGTGCGATGAAAACTGGATGAGAATAATGTGGGGAGATTTCCGCGACAGACAAGGGGAATACCTCGGCAATTTTCTCGGGAGGCCGAAGTTCGGCAGGGACTACTTTACAAAGATAATGAACCGGCTGGGGAAAAACGTGCTGGTCAGGGGACACGACCCGGCGGCGAAAGAAAAGATGTTCGAAAACAGATGCCTGACGTTGTTCACGTCTTCTTCTTACGGCGCGAAAAAAAAGAAAATAGGCCTCTGCAGTATGGATAAGGAGATAAAGAGCGCCGACGATATAGACATAATATCACTGGATGCACAGGAAATTGAATACCCCCTCACCCTGACCCTCTCCCGCAAGGGGAGAGGGGAAAAAGGGAAGGAGATTGAGATATGAGAACACATAACTTCGGAGGATACAAGCTTGATGAAGTCATCGGCGGAGGCATGTATACCAAGATTTACAAAGCGTCCTCCTCTCTTGCAAGGCCGGTATACGGAAATACCGTTGCTATAAAACTTCTATACATCAAGGAAAGCGGACGCAGGGAACGCTCAAAACTCGTAAGCCAGTTCGAAAGGGAAGCGGAGATAGCAATAGGACTGAACCACCCCAACATAGTAAAGGTGCATAATTTCGGAAAGTACAACCGCCAGTATGCGATAATCATGGAGTACGTCAACGGCGGCAATCTCAAGGAGATGCTGTACAAGCCCGATAAAATTGCCCTGAACATCCTTGTCAGGATACTTTACGAAGCGGGACAGGGACTGGCGCACATACACCGGAACAACATCGTCCACAAGGACGTAAAGCCGGACAACATCCTGGTCTCCAAAGACCTGAAAATCGTCAAGATGACGGATTTCGGAATTGCAAAACTCCCGGGAAAACTGCTTAATAAGGACATCTTCCCCAAGGGCGGTACTGTAACAAAATACGGTACCATTTCCTACGTTGCCCCGGAACAGGTTGAAGGCAGAGCTAATTTCTGCTCGGACATATACAGTTTCGGCATTGCCATGGACGAGGTCATAACGGCAAAAACGGAAGTTCCTGAAGATACGGCAAAAAACCTTGAAGACTATTTTCGGCGCATAGACATCAGCAGTTACAGAAAAAACACCGGCAGACAGCCGGTCATGTGCGAGAATCTCGGAGTTCCGGCAGGTCTCAAGGAGATAATAAAGAAGGCAACCAACAGAGCATGCACATTAAGATATGCCTCCATGGAGGAAATGCTGTCGGACCTGAAAAATTTCTTATGATGAAAGTATTTTACGCGTGCGTTTTATTATTGTGCCTTGCGGGATGCGGCGGACGGCATGCCGAAAAAACGCCTGTAGACGATACCATCGTACTTTCTTCGCCGGGCGACCCAAAGTCGTTCAACCCCGTTATCGCAAAAGAAACCAGCACCACTTCCATTACGCGGTTTGTTTTCGAGGGCCTCACGGAAACCGACGGCGTAACGATGGAGGTAAAACCCTGCCTCGCTGAAAGGTGGGAGTATGACGAAAGCGGGAAGGTATGCAGGTTTTTCTTAAGGAAAGACGTGACATGGAACGACGGTGCCGCTTTTACCGCCGACGACGTCGTCTTTACGTTCGACGGATTGATATACAACACGGACATACCCACCAGCAGCAGGGACGTTCTGACAATCGAAGGTAAACGGATACAGGTCAGGAAAATAGACGACTATACGGTGGACTTCATCCTGCCGGAAAGGTTCGCCCCGTTTTTGCAACTGATGAGCCAGGAGATACTGCCCCGGCATAAACTGAAGCAATACCTCGAAAAAGGAACGTTCAACAGTTGCTGGGGAGTAAACGAAAACCCGGAAAACATCGTCGGAACCGGTCCCTACAAGATAGAGGAATACAGGCCGGCGGAGTGGATAATACTTGAGAAAAACGACAGGTACTGGAAGAAAGACGCCCAGGGGACGTCCCTGCCGCACATCCGCAGAATTGTATTCCTTGTCATTGCGGATGCCAACATGGCGGTACTGAAATTCAAAACGGGGGAAATTGACATCATTTCGGTAAGGGGTCAGGACTACCCTCTGCTTGAACCGTTTCAGAAACAACTGAATTTTTCCATATACAACCTCGGCCCTTCCATGGGGTCGGAGTTCATCACCTTCAACCAGAATGCGGATTCACCCGTAGCGCCACATAAGAAAGCATGGTTCCGGAACGTTTGCTTCAGGCAAGCTGTTGCGCACATGATTGACAAGGAGAGTGTAGCGAAAAACGTTTACGGCGGATTCGCCATACCGCAGGACGGACCGCTGAACGTCTCTTCGGGCTTTTTCTACAACCCCGGCACGAAGAAATACCGGTACGACGTTGCAAAAGCGGAAGAACTGCTGGAAAAGGAAGGGTTTTATAAAAAAAACGGATTTCTCTACGACAGGCAGGACAATCCGGTGGAGTTCACGATTCTGACCAACAGCAACAGTTTCGAGCGAATACAGATTGCCAGCGTCATACAGGACGACCTGAAACAACTGGGAATGAGGGTAAACCTTCTTCCGGTGGAGTTCAACACTCTGGTAACGCGGATAAACGTTACAAAAGACTGGGAATCTGTTATAATAGGACTTACGGGTGGAATAGAGCCCCACGGAGGCAAAAACGTGTGGCATACCGGCGGACAGTTGCATTTGTGGAATATGGGCGCCAGGGATGAAAACATAACCGGGTGGGAAAGAAGAATCAACGCGCTGTTCGAGAAAGGGGCGAAGGAGCTGGACCCGGGCAGAAGAAAAAAATTGTATGATGAATGGCAGTTGATAATATCGGAAGAACTTCCGCTGGTATATACGGCAAGCCCGATAGCGATGACCGCGGTGCGCAACAAATTCGGCAACCTGAAGCCGACGGTCTACGGGGGAGTTCTTCACAACATAGAAGAAATCTACATTAAAGACGAGAAATGGAAACATACAGACTGAGGGTGTTTTACGAAAAGTCCGGAGCCGCCGTATTTATATCCGGCAGAAACATGCTGAAGATTATCGAGCGCACGTTCAGAAGGACCGGCGCTCCATTGAAATTCACCGAGGGATTCAGCCCGCACCCGAAGATAAGTTTCGGCCATCCTTTACCGCTGAATGTTTCCGGGAGCAACGAGTCTTTTGACGTTTTCCTATGCGAGAAAATCGACCCTGCCGAAGTTATCGGGAAAACACCGGACGTCCTGCCTGAAGGGATTGTCTTCCGCAAAGCGCGATGGATGGACAGAAGCGCTCCGTCCATAAACGGCAGTGAAACGTTTGCAAAATATACCGTTGAAACGGAAGGAACGATTGATACGGAAACACTTGAAAAATACGGCAGGATACTTTCAACAGAAAAAAACAGGATTGAAATACTGATAAAAATTAACAACTTCAGCCATAAAGGCCTTACGGAAATGCTGCTCGGCGGCGCCGTAAAAAAAATATCGAGGGAAATTTTAAATGAAGACGCAATATCGACTTTTGATAAGCAATGAGCATTTTCTCACACGCCTGGTAATCATGGCGGGCGACCGGGTGGAATACCTTTTTATAACGCGCCCGGACGTGCATACCTGCGTAGGCAATGTCTACAAAGGACGCATCGAGCGAATTATATCCGGCCTCAACGCCGGATTCGTAAACATCGGTGAATCCAAAAACGGGTTTCTGCCGTTTGAGAAAGAAGAACCCCTGTACAACATGCCTGACGAACCGGATGATTCTCCGGAAAGAACAAAAAAAAGCCACAGGACCGGAGATGAAATCGTCGTACAGGTTACAAAACCCGGCACCGCTGAAAAAGGGATGAAGCTAACCACGAAGGTTTCCATCCCCGGCAGGTTCATCATTGTAATACCCGATTCAAAACTGCGTACACTGTCAAAAAAAATCACCGACAGGGCGGAACGCGAACGGCTGATGAACATCGTGACGAAAAGAATTGCCGACGGCAGTACAGGATTCATAATAAGAACCGCGGCGGAAGGAAAAAGCGAAAGATACATAGCGCGGGAACTGAAAATACTTCTCAGCACGTGGAACAAGACAAAAAGATACGCAAAGGCAAAAAAAGCTCCGTCCCTCCTGTGGAACGAACTGCCCGTTTACACTAACGTCGTACGGGATTACGTTACGCAGGACTTCAAGGAAATCGTGGTCGATGACGAGAAGACTTTCAAAGAGGTCATTAAATACGTCAACCTTTTTGTGCCGGAAATGCACGGCAAGGTTATTCTGCACAAAGAAAAAACCCGTCCGCTTTTCGCCAAGCACGGGATTGAGAAGGAAATCGAGCGGTTCCTATCCGACAGGGTTTTCCTTCCTTCCGGAGGATACCTGATAATAGAGGAGGGGGAAACCCTGAACGCCATTGATGTAAACAGCGGGGGCAGTTCTAAAACAAATCTGAAAACGACGGTCTTAAACACCAACATAGAGGCGGCGGAGGAAATCCCGCGGCAGATACGCGTAAGGAACCTTTCGGGACTCATAGTGGTCGACTTCATAGACATGCGTCACCAGAGAGAAAGAAGCAAGGTATTTAAAAAACTGAACGACAACCTTGCAATAGACAAGGCGCAAACCAAAATCCTTTCCATATCCAGGCTCGGAATCGTTGAGATGAGCAGGGAAAAAACGGATTTCAAACTGTCCGAGGTTCTGCTGGACAGGTGCGAAAAATGCAAGGGGAGCGGATACGTAAAAAATACCCACTTCGCCGCACTTAGATTCCGCAACGAACTGCTGGCGCATCTTGTAAACAATCCCGGCAAAAAAACCGCAGTGGAGGTGTCAAAATCCATTCACGACTTCATAATGAGCGAGCGTTTCCTGTACGACATGCTTAAAAAACTGAGAATATCCCTGCACGAAAACTCTGCGCTTGAACCGGACAGTTTCCGCATACTGTGACCCGTATTGACGCAAAGCGCTTTTAGGTGTATATTAATGAAAATTTGTTTGCACCGGAGGTAAATCTCAAATGGCAAAAAGGTATAAGATAAACGGTTTTCAAGGATACCAGAAGATAGTGTCGCCGGAAAACTCCGACCTGTCGAAAATCAACCTCGCTTTGATAAAAAACGCTGGGAATGAACGGTTTGACGGAACCACCGGCGGCGAAGAATGCGCTTTCATAATAACCGAAGGCTCTGTCAGGTTTTTCTTCGAAGGCGGACTTTTCGGCGAAATGAAAAGAAAAAGCGTTTTTGACGAGCCGCCTTCAGCGGTCTACCTGCCTCCCTATTCAAACTATTCGATTGAATTTCTTAAAAAGAGCGAACTGTGCGCTGTCAGCTGTCCTGCAAAAGGCACCGGAAAACCGTGCTTCGTAGAAACGAAAAGAGTCCGCACAAAAAGGGTGGGGGAAGAGCCGTACATGAGAAACACAACAGAGATACTGCCGGAGGATTTCCCTGCGGAAAAACTGATTATCGGAGAGACCATCACCGACCCGGGAAACTGGGCAAGCTATCCGCCCCACAAACACGATACAGACAACCCGCCGGAAGAAACCGCTCTCGAAGAATTGTATTTCTTCAAGATAACCCCGCGTACAGGATTCGGAGCGATACGCGTTTTCAACGACCCCGAAGACAACATGTTCCTTATAAAAAACGATGAGGTCGTAACTATACCGAAGGGATACCATCCGGTATCGGTTGCGCCGAAACACCGCATATACTACCTGTGGGTGATGGCGGGAGAAACAAGAAAGGTAATATCTTTTACGCACCCGGACTATAGATTCAACGGCAAA
>CAYPTS010000053.1:0-5094 GCA_964413825.1 uncultured bacterium | reverse complement strand
CCGGATTTGCCGTTTTTCGACCTGCCGCTCGGCGCGCTGGAAAAAGTGATTGCTCTGAATCTTTTCGGCGGCGCGATACTGCCGTCGCAGGTTCTCGGAAAAGCGATGGTCAAAAACCCAGAAGGCGGGACAATAATAAACATCTCATCGATGAACGCATTCAGGCCGCTGACGCGAATACCCGGCTATTCCGCGGCAAAGGCGGCGGTAAGCAATTTCACACAGTGGCTGGCGGTGCACCTTGCGCAGGAATACAACAAGAAAATACGGGTCAACGCAATAGCGCCGGGATTCTTCCTTACGGAACAGAACAGGTTCCTGCTGACCGGCGAAAAGGGAGAACTGACTCCGAGAGGCTCGACAATAATCAACCACACACCCATGGGAAGATTCGGGGAACAGGCAGACCTGTCGGGGATATGCATCTATCTCGCTTCAGACGCTTCATTGTTTGTAACCGGCACTGTAATTCCTGTCGACGGGGGATTCAGCGCTTTTTCGGGAGTATAAAAAACTCACCAACCCGTCATTGCGAGGGACAAAGTCCCGCGGCAATCTCATGAGATTGCTTCGCAAGAAACCCCGTAGAACGGGGCGCGGCGCTCGCAATGACAAAATGGCAGGTATAATGGAGGGATTATAAATGAATAAGGCGGACATTGGCGTAATCGGAATGGAAGTAATGGGAAAAAACCTTGCGCTCAACATGGAAAGCAGGGGATACACCGTGGCGGTATTCAACAGGACGGAATCAAAAACGAAGGGTTTTGCGGAAGGCCCTGCAAAAGGCAAAAATTTCATTCCTTGTTATGAACTTCAGAACTTCGTGACATCTCTGAAGTCTCCGAGGAAGATAATGCTCATGGTAAAGGAAGGCGCTCCGGTCGACGGGTTCATAGAGAAGCTGCTGCCGATTCTGGACAAGGGCGACCTTATCATCGACGGAGGCAATTCTTTCTTCAAGGACACGATAAGAAGGAATGCACAGCTGACGGAAAAAGGCATACTTTTCATCGGCACCGGCGTTTCCGGCGGAGAAGAGGGAGCGCTGAAGGGACCCGCAATAATGCCGGGCGGACAGAAAGAGGCCTACCAACTGGTCGAAAAAATTTTATCCGACATCTCTGCGAAAGCCGGGGACGGAGAACCGTGCGTCGCCTACATGGGGCCCAATGGTGCGGGACATTTCGTAAAGACCACACACAACGGAATTGAATATGGGGACATGCAGTTGATAGGCGAGTGCGCATGGGTGCTGAAAAATGCGGGGTTTACCGCCGAAGAAATAGCAGACATCATGGAAAAATGGAACGGCGGCGGCGACATTCTGCGCTCCTATCTCATTGAGATAACGGCAGACAGCCTGAAGGAGAAAAACAAGGCGGGGCAGGGTTATATGGTGGACATCGTCGCCGACATAACAAGGATGAAAGGCACGGGGACGTGGACGGTGCAGAGCGCGCTGGAACTTCTTGTCCCGATACCCACCATCGCATCCGCGGTTTTCTCGAGAGAAATGTCCCAGGACAAAGACCTGCGGCTTCAGATGGCAAAAATATTGAAAACTCCAGCGGAAAAAGCGCAGGGCGAAGACAAACAGCAGTTGATAGGACTCGCCCACGACGCCCTGTACATAGCGAAAATATCATCCTATGCGCAGGGGCTTGCGCTTCTGCAGGCCGCATCGAAAGAATACAAGTTTGACCTGAAACTCGGCGAAATAGCCAAAATATGGCGCGGCGGATGCATCATCAGAGCGCAATTCCTCGACGAGATAGCCAAGGCGTATGAAGAAAACCCGAACCTGCCCAACCTGCTCGCATCTCCCAAGTTTTCCGGCTTTGTAAACGAAAACCTGTGGAAACTGGCAAAGTTCATCGATATAGCGCACAAATCCGGAGTGCCTGCGCTCGGTATGTCGTCTTCTTACGATTACATACTTCAGATTGCATCTTCGGTGATGTTCTCTGCGCAGGTCTCGGCGTTCCAGAGAGACTACTTCGGAGCGCACGGGTATTTCAAGATAGGCGGGGAAGGACAGCCGGAGATAATAAGGAACTCCGAAGGCAAGATGCGGGAATTCCACATCGAGTGGATGGAAAACGGCCGTCCCGAAAAAGAAATAACCAAGTAACCCCATTCCATACCCGGCATGGAATGGCCATTCCATACCCGGCATGGAACGAGGGAAGGAGTTGAAAGATGATGAAACGGAATGCGGTAATAGCACAGAGCGGAGGGCCGACCTCCGTAATAAACAACAGCGTACGGGGAGTCATCGACTCAATGCGCAAATCCGGAAAGGTTGACAAAATCTACGGCGCAAGGATGGGAATTATCGGGGTTCTCAAAGAGGAATTATACGACATCACGGCGCAAAACCCCGAACAGGTGAAACTATTGTCCCAAACCCCGTCCGCCGGAGTCATCGGCAGCTGCAGGTACAAGATTAAAAGCGACGAGGACATGGAACGGGTGGTCGAGGTATTAAAAAAACACGACGTCGGATACTTCTTCTACTGCGGAGGCAACGACTCCATGGATACGGCAAACAAGGTCAGCCTCCTTGCAAAGGAGAAAGGCCTGGACATCATATCCACCGGGATAGCCAAAACAATAGACAACGACGTGGGCGGAGACCTGCAGGAAGACGGAACATTTGCAATCTGCGACCACAACCCGGGCTACGGGAGCGTCGCGAGATATACCGCCATGAACATACTTGAAGCCAACCAGGAAAACAAGGCAAGCTATACCAGCGACCCGGTGCTCGTCATCAGCTCAATGGGACGGAAGATAGGATTCATAACCGCATCTGCGCGACTTGCCGACCCGGAAAGAAAGATGCCTTTGCTGATTTTGCTTCCCGAAGCGCTGAACAAAAACAAGCCTGAAGAAAACCTTGAATTGATAACAAGGCGCTTAAATGAAAAAATAGAAGAGCACGGACGGTGTATCGTTGCCATAAGCGAAGGGCTGGAAATCGGCGACCTTGATATCCTCTGCGATAACTTTGGACACGCGCAGTTCGGAGCTTCCGGAAAATCCGTCGAGCAGGCGCTTATAAACCATCTCAACGGACTGGACAGAAAAGACAGCGCAGGACGCTGTGCAAGCCGGCTTGCATGCAAGGGAATCGCCCGGTGCGAAAAGCCCGGCACAAAACAGAGAAGGGAACTGGCGACGACCTCTCCGGTAGACCTCAAAGAAGCGTACGATGCCGGGGCATTCGCGGCGGAAACGGCGCTGAAAGGGGAGGGCGGATACATGTCCACCATCATCAGGCATCCGGGGAAAAACTACGCGGTAACCTGCGGCAAGGTCGAACTGGCAAAGGTAGCAAACGCCGACAGGAAATTTCCCGCAAAATGGATTGCGGAAAACAGGGTGGACGTTACCGACGAATTTATCGAGTGGGCGATGCCTTTAATCGGCGGGACACTTCCGGAATTTTCGGAGTTTGAGAATATATTCGCAGAAAAGAAATGCGCAGAGTACGTACCGGTTGCTTACAGGTAAGAATTTCCCCTATTGCTTGTCATTGCGAGGAGCGCAGCGACGCGGCAATCTCATGAACAAGGGAGGAAAAATGGACTTTGTAAAACTGAACGACGAACAAATAAAGAACGACCCTGAACAGCAGTTGAAAACCTTCAAAAGAACGAAAGACTTCCTCGTGGCGATTGATACCGACGGCTGTGTTACCGACAACATGAACGGCAAACACATGCTCATATTTCAGCCGCAGTACATGGAATTCTACCAGTTATGGGACATCGAGTCCTATTTCAGGGAGATTGCGGAATACTACAACCTTTTTTCCGTCCAGCGCGGATGCAACAGGTTCCTCGCAATCCTTTATACCCTGCAGGCACTGCACAAAAGGCAGGACGTGCGAAAAGCGGTAAAAGAGAAAAACATCGAACTGCCCGCGATTGAACCCCTGAAAGAATACATTGATTACTGCGAGAAAAACAAACTCGGACTGGGAAACCCGAGCCTTTCAAAGTACCTTGCGGCAAACCCCATGAACCTTTACCTGTACAAACTGCTCGGATGGAGCGAAGCGGTGAACCGGACGTTCCCCTTCGTAAAAATCCCGCCGTTCGACAACGTACGGGAATCTCTTGAACTTATGTCGGAAAAAGCCGACGTGATGATAGTATCCCAGACGCCTTATGAAGACCTTGTGAACTTCTGGGAGGACAACGGACTCACAAAATACATCCGGACCATAGCCGGACAGGAGATGGGGAAAAAAGGACATCATATCGAAACGGTTAAAAAGGCGTGCGGTTACGAGGACACGAAAATCCTCATGCTCGGCGATGCGGACGGCGACCTGAAAGCGGTAAAGCAGAACAAAGGACTGTTTTATCCCGTGCCTGCCGGTCGTGAAAACGAGGCATGGAAAAGGTTCCCCGTGATTTTTGAAAAGTTTATTGCAGGAAAATACGCCGGTGCGGAAGAGCAGAAACTGCTCGACGAGTTTTCGAGGGTACTGCTTGCAACGCCGCCGTGGGAACTGGCGGGATACGACCATGCATCCGCTTACGGGGAAAAACAGGAAATACGAAAAGCCCTGCATGACAAGCTGACTCCCGACATTCCCCTGCTCGTACTTTAAAAACCGTGGCATAAATGCCACCGCTACAATTTGTCATTGCGAGCCGCTGTGCCCCGTTCTACGGGATATTTTGGCGCGGCAATCTCGTCTTTTGTAGCGGTGCGATTTATCGCACATTAATGAGGACAAACAATGTACAGCGCAAAGAAAAGCATAGAACGGCCGTTCAGTGAAGAAGAGCTGCGTGACGTATTGCAGGAAAGCCTATCGGACGTAAAAGACTTCTCCGGCAAAAAGGTACTGGCGGTTATACCGGATACCACGCGCTCCGGACCCACGGCGCTCCTGTTCAGGTACCTGCACGAAACCCTCGCTCCCTCCGCCCATAAAATCCCCTCGCCCCTTGCGGGAGAGGGTCAGGGTGAGGGGGCTGATAAAGGCAAAGCAGCAAAACTGGATTTTCTTATCGCACTGGGCACCCATCCCCCCATGCCGGAGGAACGGGTAAACAGGTTCCTCGGCATCAC
>CAYPTS010000052.1:690-15149 GCA_964413825.1 uncultured bacterium | reverse complement strand
TTATCGCGCTGGTCAGTGTCGTCTTTCCGTGGTCAACGTGTCCTATCGTCCCTATATTTACGTGCGGCTTGTTCCGTACAAATTTCTCCTTTGCCATTTTTTTCTCCTTTACCCCGAACCCTTTAAATACCGGGATTACCGATTCGGTTTTAGGGATTCGGAAGATGCTTTTACTCTCTTTTGTCTTTCCCGAACACCTAATCCCGAGTCACGAACCTCAGTCTTTTGTTGTGAAGGGTCCATGATTTTGTTCTTTAGTTTCTTTTTGATTACATTCCCCTTATCTTCTTCACCTGCTCTTCAGGTACAATTTCATAATACGAAGGTTCTATTATATAACTTCCCCGCCCCTGTGTCAAAGACCTTAACGCCGTTGCATATCCAAAAACGGAACGCAGGGGTATCGTGCCTTCCATAGTTTTTATTCCGCCGTTGGTTTTCATGCGGTCTATCTTGCCATTTCTGCGCACCAGGTCGGAAAGAACCTCGCCCATGAATTCTTCGGGCATTGAAACCTCTATGCTCATTATAGGTTCGAGCAAAACGCACGATGTCTTTCTAACGGCATTCTTGAAGGCGAGCGAGGCGGCAATCTTATAGGCGATTTCGTTCGAATCCACGGGATGAAACGAACCTCCGGTCGCAGTGACCCTGACATCCACTACGGGCGAACCCGCAAGGGGACCCGATTCCATCGCCTCTTTTGCCCCGGCCTCGATGGAAGAGGCAAATTCTTTCGGGATATCGTTATTATTGACTTTGTTTTCAAAAGCGAAATGTTCTCCCCTCGGCAAAGGCTCAATCTTTAATATCACGTGCCCGTAATGCCCTCTGCCTCCAGACTGTTTTATGAATTTGCCTTCTCCCGAAGCGCTGCAGGTTATCGTTTCCCTGTACGCAACTTCAGGTTTTCCCAGCCTGATATTCAGTTTAAACTCTTTTTTGAGACGCTCCGCTATAACCTCTATGTGCAGTTCGCCCATCCCCATTATTATAACCTGTCCGGTCTCCGCATCCGTTTTAAGTTTTAGCGTGGGGTCCTCATCGGTAATTTTTAAAAGAGTGGCGTAAACTTTTTCAATATCCGACTTTATCTTCGGTTCAACCGCAACGTAAATCACAGGTTCCGGATATTTTATCTGTTCGAGAAGAATGGGATGCTTCTTTTCCGCAAGAGTATTCCCGTTATAGCTTTTTTTGAAACCGGTTAAAGCAACTATGTCGCCGGCCGCAACTTCTTCCTTTTCCTGGTACTTGTTTGCATGCACTTCAAGAATTCTCATAATTCTTTCAGCGGTACCGGTAGAACAGTTATACACCGTCTGCCCTTTCCCGATTTTTCCCGAGTATATCCTGGTATAAAATATCTTACCCATCCGCACGTCGTTAAAAATTTTAAATATATATGCCGCCAATTTTTCCTTCTCGGAAGGGTTGAAAGATTCATCCTTGCCGGTCAGGGGATTCACACCCTTTACCACTCCCCTGTCAACAGGAGACGGCAGATAATCAACAATCGCATTCAATAACAAAATCGACCCTTTATTCTTAAGAGAAGACCCGCAAAACACTGGAAAAATCCCACATCCCAGCGTTCCCTTTCTTACTGCCCTTCTCAGTACTTCTTTTTCTATCTCCTTTCCTTGCAGATATGCATCCATGACACTCTCGTCTATGTCCGCCGTTTTTTCAACCACGGCGTGGTAGTATCGCTCTGCTTCGCTCTTCAACTCCCGGGGGATTTCTCTTTCCTCCACGGAGAGTTCCCTGTCTCCGGGGTAAAAGTAAGCCTTTTGTTCGAGAATATCTACTATCCCCTTGAACTCGTCCTTTTCCATCACGGGAATCTGCATTACGAGAGCGTCTGCACCCAGCGAATCCCTTATTTCCTTTACAACCCCGTGGAAATCAGCACCCATCCTGTCCATCTTGTTTACATATATGATTCTCGGTATTCCGTATTTTTCGCTCTGCCGCCATACGGTTTCCGACTGGGGCTGAACGCCTCCGACCCCGCAAAAAACTCCTATTGCTCCGTCGAGAACTCTCAGGGAACGCTCAACTTCAACAGTAAAATCAACGTGCCCCGGCGTATCGATTACGTTTATTTTATGTCCTTTCCAGTAGCAGGTGGTTGCCGCCGAGAAGATGGTAATACCTCTCTCTCTTTCTTGGTCCAGCCAGTCCATCACGGCAGTTCCTTCGTCGACTGCACCTATTTTGTACGTCTTCCCCGTATAAAACAACAAACGTTCCGTGGTGGTCGTTTTCCCGGCATCAATGTGCGCTATTATTCCTATGTTTCTTATTTTTTCCATGTCGTCCGTTTTGAAATGAAAAATCCCGGGGGCATATTCTGCCCCCGAAAAGGTGTTATGTTATCGGCAGGGATGAAAATTCTGCGGAAGGCGGTCTTCCTTACTACCAGCGGTAGTGCGCAAAGGCACGATTGGATTCTGCCATCTTGTGCGTATCTTCTTTCTTCTTGACGCTCGGGCCCTCACCTTTCGCCGATTCAATAAATTCATCCACCAATCTTTCAGCCATACCTTTACCTTTTCTCGACCTGGCAGATTTTATCATCCACCTTATTGCAAGCGCCAGACTTCTCTTCGAAGGCACTTCAACGGGAATCTGATAAGTGGCTCCGCCTACCCGCCTTGCACGAACCTCAACCTTGGGCTTTACATTATTCAGTGCCTTTTTAAAAACAGAAAGAGGTTCTTCGTTTGCCCTATCCTTGATTATGTCCATTGAATCGTAAAATATGCTGTAAGCCAGATCCTTTTTGCCATCCCACATGAGTAAACTTATAAATGTGGACACTTCATAATCGTTGTACCTGGGGTCCCCGGAAATCTCCCTTTTTCCTGCTCTTTTTCTTCTCGGCATTTTTATCAACCCTCCTGTTTCTTCTCGCCTTTTTCTGACGGTCTCTTGGCTCCGTATTTTGACCTTGACTGCCTCCTGCCCTCGACGCCTCCGGTATCAAGCGTTCCACGGAGAATGTGATACTTGACGCCCGGCAAATCTCTTACCTTTCCGCCCCTGACAAGAACTATGGAGTGTTCCTGCAGGTTGTGGCCTATGCCGGGAATGTAAGCGATTACCTCTTTCCCGTTGGTCAGCCGGACCTTTGCTATTTTCCGCAAAGCCGAGTTCGGCTTCTTGGGCGTTGCCGTCTTAACGTAAAGGCATACGCCTCTTCTCTGCGGATTGCTTCCAAGCGCAGTCGATTTCGATTTTTTAGTTTTACTGCGCCTCCCGTTTTTAATAAGTTGACTGTACGTAGGCATTGTATTCTCCCTTGACCCCACTTGCCCCGTTCTTTTTTTTACGGGGAACTCTTCTTGATTCACCCGAAAAGCGAGGGGCTGTGTTTTATCTTTTTTTCAACTCTGAACTGCTTCTTCCGCCGGTTCAACGGCAGGCAGAGACTGTTGTTCTTCGCACACTTCCCTGAATATCCCTGTTCCCGAAGGAATAAGCCTGCCCAAAATGACATTTTCTTTCAGTCCTTCAAGATAGTCCTCGGCGCCGAGAAGAGCGGCCGTTGTCAGCACCTTCGTCGTTTCCTGGAAGGACGCGGCCGATATGAAACTCTCGCTGCCCAAAGCAACCCTTGTTATCCCCAGCACCTGCGGCCTGAATGTCGCAGGCTTTTTGTTCTTGGGAAGCATATCGTTTATCTTCTGCATCTTAACCCTGTCAATTTCTTCCCCTTCAAGCAGGTAGGTATCTCCGGGATTCTCGACCCGCACTTTCGACAGCATCTGCCGGACCACAATTTCAATATGCTTGTCGTTTATGGTAACGCCTTCAACGCGGTAGACGCTCTGTATTTCGTTCAACATATATTCCTGCACCTTTTTCTCACCCTCTATTTTCAATATATCCTTCAGCACCACGTGCCCGTCGGTAATCCTTTCGCCTGACTTGACGGTATCCCCTGTGCTTACCAGCAGGTGTTTGCCCGCCGAAATTTCGTAATCTTTTATTGTATCTGTTTCCTTATTGGTCACAATAATCTTTCTGGCTCCCTTGGCGGCGGCAACAATTTCTACTACGCCTTCGATTTCGCTCAGAATGGCCGGATTCTTGGGATTTCTCGCCTCAAAAAGTTCCGACACCCTCGGCAATCCTCCGGTAATATCCTGCACCCTTCTCTCCGTCCTGAAAATTTTTGCAACGACATCTCCCGAAACAACTCTGTCGCCCCTCTCAACCATAACGTGCGCATCCTCCGGAACGTGATAAACACCCAGTATATGCTTCTTGTCGTCCGTTATGAAAATCTGGGGGTCCATTTCCTCTTTTTGCTTTATGATAATTTTTCTTCTTATGCCGGTAGTGGCGTCAATTTCTTCCTTTGCCGTCTTCCCTATTTCTATGTCCTTGTAATCGACGACGCCTTCACAATCCGCAATGAGAGGTATCGAGTAAGGGTCCCACGTGGCTATAGTCTTGCCCGCACTCACATTCTGGCCGTCTTTTATCAGTATTTCCGAACCAACCCTGAGGGTATACGTATCTATTTCCCTGTCCCTGTCGTCATAAAGCACTATCTTGCCTTCCCTCTGTATGACGACATCCCGTCCCTTCCGGTTTTTGACCGTTTTAAGGCTGACCTGATATTTAACGGTACAATCCTTGGGAGCCTTGTAGGAAGACGACCCGGCGCCTCTTGAAGCCGCACCGCCGGTGTGGAACGTACGCAGAGTCAACTGCGTGCCGGGTTCCCCTATCGACTGCGCCGCTATAACTCCCACCGCCTCTCCTATGTTGACCAGTTTTTTCCTTGAAACATCCCAGCCGTAACATTTTGCACAAACGCCTTTTTCCGCCCTGCATGTCAACACGGAGCGTATTCTCAACTTATTTATGCCGGTATCCACTATACTCTGAGCCTTATCCTCGTCTATAATATCTCCCGCCCTGACAATAATACTGTCGGTAACGATATCCACGATATTGTCCAGAGCCACCCTTCCTGTAATTCTTTCTTTCAGGGACAGTAACTCCTCGTCTCCGAGAGTAAGGGGGCTGAACAATATGCCTTCAAGCGTTCCGCAGTCTTCCTCGTTTATTATGACGGAATGCGCAACGTCCACCAGTCTTCTGCTGAGATATCCCGCATCGGACGTCTTAAGAGCGGTGTCGACGAGCCCTTTTCTGCCGCCGTGAATCGATATGAAATATTCCAGAAGCGACAGCCCTTCCTTGAAGTTCTTCTTAACCGGCGTCTCTATGATTTCGCCTATTTCGCCTGTAACCTTTTTGGGCCGTATCATCAAACCCCTCATGCCCATCAACTGGTTTGCCTGCGACTTGTTTCCTCTCGCCCCTGAATCAACCATAAGATGAATGGGATTTATCCTGAACGGTTCTATTGAAGTGTCCTCTCTCAAAGCATTCATGACGGCTCTGCCTATTTCATTGGTGGCCGACGTCCAGATGTCGACGAGTTTGTTGTACCTTTCCCCTTCGGAAATTATGCCGGTCCGGTAATTTTTGCGTATTTTTTCAGTTTCAGCATTCGCATCCGCAAGAATTCTGTCTTTTTCAACGGGCACCTTTAGGTCGTCTATACCTATAGTTATCCCGCCTATGGTGGCAAAATAGAAACCGAGGTTTTTAACTTCGTCAAGGAACTTTATAGTCGCCTCATAGCCGCATTTCTTCAATATTTCCTCTATCAGTTTCTCCACCCCCGCACTTTCAAATATTTCGTTTTTGAACGGTATTTCATCGGGAATAATCTCGTTGAAAATTATCCTGCCGGCAGTTGTGACTATCGTTTCACCCTGTTCGTTTCTCACCTTTATGGGCCTGTGCAGTTCAAGATAGTTAAGGTTATAAAGGTATATCGCCTCGTTGAAACCCGAAAGAGGAACCGGATATTCCTTTTCTTCGCTCTGAAACGTCAGATAAGCACAGCCCATTACAATGTCCCTGGTCGGCGATACTATCGGCTTGCCGTTCGCCGGAGAGAGTATGTGCGTCGTTGATTTAATGAGAAGTTCCGCCTCGAGGCATGCTTCCGGAGTAAGCGGCAGGTGAACGCTCATCGTATCCCCGTCAAAATCCGCATTGAAAGCAGGACATACGAGCGGATGGATTTTCAAAACGTTTCCTTCAATAAGGCGCGGTTCAAAAGCCTGTATGCTCAACCTGTGCAGAGTCGGCTGTCTGTTAAGCATCACGGGATGATTTTTGCTTACCCGTTCGAGGACTTCCCATACCTCCGGCCTGTTTTCCCTTATGGCTCTCTTGGCACTGCCGAGTGTATGGAAATACTCCCGCTTTCTCAATTCCCTGAGGACAAAAGGCCCGAACAGTTCAAGGGCCATTTCCTTGGGTATGCCGCATTCGTTGAGTTTCAGTTCGGGGCCCACGACGATTACGGCTCTTCCCGAGTAATCTACGCGCTTGCCGAGAAGGTTCTGTCTGAACCTGCCCTGCTTGCCCCGCAGTGCGTCAGCCAGGGATTTCAAAGGCCTTCTTCCCTTGCCGAGAACGGGATTTCCGTGTTTGCCGTTGTCCATCAGTGCGTCGACGGACTCCTGAAGCATTCTCTTCTCGTTCCTTACAATGATATCCGGCGCCTGAAGTTGAATGAGTTTCTTCAGCCGGTTGTTCCTGTTTATCACTCTCTGGTAAAGGTCGTTGAGGTCGGATGCTACAAACCTGCCTCCGTCGAGCGGAAGCAGCGGACGCAAATCTGGCGGCGTCACGGTGATAATGCTGGTCACGAGATATTCGGGCTTGACCTGCGTCTTAATCAATCCCTGGACCATCCTGAGTTTTTTTATCAAAATCCTTCTGGTCCCGTATGCTTTTTTCTTCTTGCTGCCCAACTGCTGTTTTATGGTTTCCTCGACCTTCGGCAGGTCTATCTTCTTCAGCAGTTCCTGTATCGCCTCAGCCCCTATGCCGGCCCTGAACTTATTGCCGTATTTCTCGAGGTTTTCGTGGTAATCGCTTTCGGACAGAAGCGTTTTCTCCTTGAGCGGAGTCGTTCCAGGGTCGGTTACTATGTATCTTTCGTAGTAAAGCACCATTTCCAGTTCAGACTGGGCCATGTCAAGCAAAAGCCCCATCCAGTTTGACGTGCTCTTGAACAACCATACGTACGAAACCGGAGTGGCAAGTTCTATGTGCCCCATTCTTTCACGCCTTACCCTGGAAGTCGTAACCTCCACCCCGCACCTGTCGCATATGATGCCTTTATACCTGAGTTTCTTGTACTTCCCGCAGGAACATTCGAAATCCCTTATGGGTCCGAATATCCTCTCGCAGAAAAGGCCGTCCCGCTCCGGCTTAAATGTTCTGTAGTTAAGCGTTTCCGCCTTTTTAACCTCTCCGTGTGACCACGAATGCATAACCGTGGGAGAGGTAATCTTTATGTTTGCCAGTTCCCGGTCCTTCCCGTTTTCTTTTATTGTATCAACCTTCAGGTCAAGCCCGAGACCCTGCAGTTCTTTCCTTAAGACGTGGAATGATTCAGGAATGTTATCGCCTCTGTAATCAAGGCCTTTCGCGATGCTTTCATACATAATCTTCCTGCCTTCGGTATCATCGCTCTTCACCGTCAGCATTTCTTTCAAGGTATGTGCCGCGCCGTAACCTTCGAGCGCCCATACTTCCATTTCGCCCAGCCGCTGTCCGCCGAACTGCGCTCTGCCTCCAAGCGGCTGCTGTGTTATGAGAGAATAGGAACCCGTACTCCTGGCGTGTATTTTTTCGTCGGCAAGATGCTTAAGTTTCATCATGTACATGTAGCCGACGGTAACCGGCTGTGCGAAAGGTTCGCCGGTCTGCCCGTCGTAGAGCACATCCTTGCCATCTTCGGAAAATCCCGCTTTCTTAAGAAGTTGCTTTATTTCCCATTCCTTGATACTCTCAAAAATGGGCGTTTCCGTACTGTATCCGAGCGCTTTAAGCGCCTTTCCCATGTGTATTTCAAGAATCTGCCCGATATTCATTCTCGAAGGAACGCCAAGTGGATTCAATACCACGTCTACAGGTGTGCCATCCTCGAGAAAAGGCATGTCTTCTTCCGGCATTATTTTGGAAACCACACCCTTGTTGCCATGCCTGCCGCTCATCTTGTCACCAACGTCAACTCTCTTTTTTACCGCCACTTCAACGACAACCTTGCATATCACGTCAGGGTCGAGGTCCGGACCTTTCTTGACTTTCATGACCTCGTTTTTGAGTTCCTTGTTCAAAGACTCCAGTTCCTTTTCTCCCAGACTTGCGATTTTAAATGCGCCCGGCCTGTATTTTTCCGGGACCTTGTTCGCAAATTTCTGCCATCCTTCCAGATTGGGCGTGATTTTATATTTTATCTTGTGCGTATCGGCAAACTTTTTCAATTCTTCCGTAATAACCTTCTTGATTATTTTTTCCCTGGACAGATATTTATCCTTCAGGGCTTTAACATCCTTGTTTATTTCCTGCTCGGACATATTCTCCCTGCGGGTATATTTCCTTACATTGATAACCATTCCCTTTGTTCCGGGAGGAACCTTAAGGGATGTATTCTGCACGTCCTTTGCCTTCTCGCCGAAAATGACCCTTAACAGTTTTTCCTCGGGAGTAAGCTCGGATTCGCCTCTCGGAGTAACCTTGCCCACAAGTATGTCGTCAGGCTCAATCTCGGCACCTATCATTATGATGCCTTCGTCATCGAGATTTTTCAGCCTTTCCTCCGGAGTATTGGGCAGGTCGGAAGTTATTTCTTCCGGGCCGAGTTCAGTTTCCCTTGCCTGCACCTCAAATTCTTTTATATGGATTGAAGTGAAAAAATCCTCCTTCACAAGCCTCTCGCTCAAAAGTATGGCATCTTCGTAGTTGTAGCCCTGCCACGGCATAAACGCCGCCAGAAGATTTCTTCCGAGAGAAAGTTCTCCGCTTCTCGAAGCCGCAGGTCCGTCGGAAATTATCTGGCCTTTCACGACACGGTCCCCGACATTCACAATAGGTCTCTGGTGAAAAGAGGTGTCCTGGTTTGTCCGGACAAAGTTCTTAAGCCGGTATTCGTCTTCAGATTCCCACGGGAAAAATCCTTTATCATCCCTCTCGACAACAATCTTCCTGCCGTCGGCGTAACTTACCATGCCGGCGTTTTTCGCCTGTATGACGACACCGCTGTCTCTTATGACGTATTTCTCCATTCCTGTCTTCACAAGCGGCACTTCACTCTTGACAAGCGGCACCCCTTGTCTCTGCATGTTCGACCCCATCAACGCCCTGTTGGAATCGTCGTGTTCGAGAAAAGGAATCAGGGAAGCGCTTACGCTGACTATCTGAGACGGAGATACTCCTATGTAATTTATTTTTTCACGCGCGGTGTCTTCAAAATTTACGCCTTTTGTCCGAACCGTCAATTCCCTGGGTATGATAAGTTTTGTTTTAGGGTCCACAGGCGTACCCGGAGGAGCAATAACGTATTCGTCTTCCTTATCGGCGGAAAGGTAATCGATATGCCCTGTTACCACGCCTTTTTCAACCTTGTAGTAGGGTGTTTTTATGAAGCCCAGTCCATCTACCTTGGAATGTACGGTAAAGGAGTTTATCAATCCTATGTTTGCACCTTCAGGGGTCTCAATCGGGCATAGGCGTCCGAAATGGGTATAGTGGACGTCTCTGACCTCAAAACCGGCTCTTCTCCGTTCCTTCACCACGGCGGTAACTCTTCTCTTGTGGGTTATTTCAGCAAGAGGGTTAATCTTATCGAGAAATTGGGATAACTGATTCCTTGCAAAAAAATCGTTTACCACGGTCATGAACACCTTACCGTTAATCATGTCTTGCGGCTTGATACTCAGTGTTTTA
Organism: uncultured bacterium; assembly: GCA_964413825.1. Lineage (GTDB taxonomy): Bacteria > Ratteibacteria > UBA8468 > B48-G9 > JAFGKM01 > JAFGKM01. The sequence continues at coordinate 5,309 of CAYPTS010000052.1, read as the reverse complement.
CGCTTATCCGCAAGGGCCATCTTCTCTTTCGCAAACCTTGAGAGACGTATCAATCCTTCATATACATATTCCTGAATAATCTCGGCGGACACGCGCACCCTTTTATTCCCGAGGTGGTCGATGTCCTGGGTTTCTCCCACTCCTCTTTCAAGAAGGTCAAGCAGGTATTTCACCGTTCCGATTATGTCTTCCTGCTTCAGATGCCTTTCCTTGAAATTGAGATTCAGTTTTTTGTTTATCTGTATTCTTCCCGCTTCGGAAAGGTCGTAACTTTCCTCGGAAAAAAACAGAGAATTGAAAAGCTTTGTCGCCTCTTTTAAAATCGGCGGGTAACCCGGCCTTATCTCGGAATAGATTCTCTTCAGAGCCTCTTCCCTGTCTTTAATGTCGTCTCTCGCCAGTGTCACGGCAAGAACGGAATCGGGCTTCATGTCGGCAGGGTTCTTATAGAAGGTGCTTATAATATCATCTTCAGTGTATCCCAGGGCTTTGAGAAAGGTCGTAACGTAAACTTTTTTTCTCCCGAGATAAATAACCAGGCAGTTGTGGTTGTCGACCTGAAATTCAATCCATATGCCGCGCGAAGGATATATCTTGGCGGAATAAAGCGTCTTCTGTCCCACCATCTCCTCTTCCTTAAAATAAACTCCGGGGCATCTCAGCAACTGGTTGACAATAACTCTTTCTATCCCGTTAATAATGAAACTGCCGCTGTCGGTCATCAAGGGAATACTGCCGATGTAAATATCCTGTTCCTTGATGCCTTTTATTCCGAATTCTTTAGTTTTTCTGTCCTGTTCCCTGACGACAAGACGAAGCTTCAAACGGAGACGCGATTCATATGTGTTTTTTTTCTCAACGCATTCCTCTATGCTGTCTACGGGGTCATCCAGAGTGTAATCGACGTATTCCAGCCTCAATATGCCGTCTTCACTCTCAACGGGAAACACTCTGCGCAGAAGCTCTTCCAAACCCGCCGTCTCTTTTTTTTCAACAGGAACGTCTTTCTGCAAAAATTTAAGAAACGGGCCTTTTTGAACTTCCAGCAAATCCGGAATTTCTGCCATTTTCATTTTTCAACTCCCTCGGGAATACCACTCAAAAAATATCTTACCGCTTTTGGATTAGCCATAGAGCAGATATTTTTTTACTTTATTTCCACTTCTGCTCCGATAGCCGCCATTTTGTTCTTGGCGTCTTCGGCTTCTTCCTTGTTCACCTTTTCCTTAATCGGTTTTGGCAGAGACTCTACAAGTTCCTTCGCTTCCTTCAGTCCGAGGTTCGTCATCGCCCTGACTTCTTTAATGGCCTGAATTTTATTACTGCCGAAGTTTTTCAGGATTACGTCAAAGGTTGTTTTTTCTTCTTTCGGCGCTTCTTCACCGCCCGCCTGTGCGGCTCCCGCACCAACAGCTCCCATGGGTGCCATCATTCCCTGCACGCCGAATTTCTCTTCCAATTTCTTGGCAAGTTCCGACAATTCAAGAGCGGAAAGTTTTTCAATGCTCTCAGTAATTCCTTCCAATACATTCTTTTCATCTTTTCCCATTTTCATTTCTCCTTTTACCCCGAACTCTTCCTTTTAAAAGCGTAAAATGTCAGATGTGAGATGTAAAAACCGTTAACTTTCACGTCTCACTTCTCACGTCTCACTCTCTTTTACGGTGAGGGGTTTTGATTTGCGTCTTTGCCTTTAGTTTCTGCAATCTGTTTAAAATCCTGCACTATTCTTGTTACAGGATATCTCAGTGAATTTATTATTCTTACTACCGGCGCCTTTAAGTTCCATACAATCATGGCCTCGATTTCTTTTCTACCCGGCAGTTTCCCTATACTTTCCAGTTCAGTTGACGAGAAAAACTTTTTGCCCATAACACCTTTTTTAATGTCGATTTTCCCGTTCTTCTTCTTAAAATTGAAAAGATTTTTCACAACCCCTATCTCGTCCGTTTCCTTGCTCCATATAATGAAAATAGGACCTGAAATGTCTTTGCACATTTCATCGCAACTGATGTTTTGATATGCTTTCATCAGCAGAGTGTTTTTTACAACCATCATCTTACAGCCGGATGCTTTCAGTTCAGCCCTCAACTGCTGTATTTGCGGAACCGAAAGGCCTGAAAATCCGACCAGAAGATTTATGTTGTTCGTTTTCATTTCCTCTGTCAGCATTTCCACGAACTCTTTCTTTCTCTCTTTAGTTAATTTTTTCATTGATTAACCCCGCTATTCCTGCATTTAAACGTCTTCAGGCCGCAACCTCCTGGGATATATTGCTACAATCGAGTTTGACGGAAGGAGACATTGTCAGTGACAACGACACGGAACGAAGATAGTTACCTTTCACCGAAGAAGGCTTGACTGCAACAACCGCATTCAGTGCGGTGCTTATGTTTTCAGCCAGTTTCCCGGAGTCAAAAGAAATTTTCCCTACAGGTATATGCAGATTCCCATCCTTATCCATCTTAAAATCTATGCGCCCTTTTTTTAATTCTGAAACTATTCCTTCTACATCCTTTGTTACGGTGCCGCTCTTGGGATTGGGCATAAGCCCCCGCGGCCCCAGAACCTTACCCAGAGGCGATACCGTCTTCATCATATCGGGAGTAGCTACCACGCTGTCAAAATCAAGGAAACCGCCCTTTATCTTTTCCACGAGTTCCTGCCCGCCTACGTAATCGGCGCCTGCCTTGTTTGCTCTCTCGACATCTTCGCCTGCGGCAAAAACGAGAACTTTTACCGATTTCCCCACTCCATTGGGAAGAACGACGGAATTTCTTACCGGTTGCTGGAGTTTCTTCACGTCAACTCCCAGATTTATCGACAACTCCACCGTTTCGTCAAATTTTCTTTTGTGAAACGTTTTCAATCTTTCCACCGCATCGGCGAGTTTAAGCAGTTTGTCCTTCCCGTCACCAACTTCTTCAAGAATCGACCTGTACTTTTTACCGGATTTTTTCATGGTATTGTTTCCTTCTTTTAATCGACGACTTCAACTCCCATGCTTCTTGCAGTACCCTCGACAACCTTCGCTACCTTATCTATGTCAGATGTGTTCATGTCGGGCATCTTTGTCCTGGCAATTTCCTCGACCTGTTTTCTCGTGATGCGGCCGACTTTTTCCCTGTTGGGCACGCCGGAACCTTTGACTATATTTATGGATTTTTTAATCAGCTCTGACGTAAGTGGCGTCTTAACCACGTACTTGAAACTTCTGTCCTCATAAACCGTAAGAATAACGGGAATGGTTGAACCTTCCTTGCCTTTTGTTTCCGCATTGAAAGACTTGCAGAAATCCATTATGTTAACCCCGTGCTGTCCCAGCGCAGGCCCCACCGGAGGTGCAGGCGTTGCCTGCCCTGCGGGAATCTGCAATTTCACAACCGCCTTGACTTGCTTTTCAGCCATGTTTACTCACTCCTTCACCCCGAACTCTTCAAAGCAGTTGGTAGTTGAAAGTTAAAAGCGAAAAACAAGTCTTTTCTTGCAACTGACCACTCTTAACTTACAACTGCCTTCCTTGTGAGGGGTTAATGATTTATCTGCCTCTATATTTTCTCAACCTGCCAGTAACTCAATTCCACGGGGGTCGCTCTTCCGAATATGGAAACGCTTACTTTCAGCCTTTCCCTGTCCTGTTGAACCTCTTCAACAACGCCGGAAAAATTGACAAAAGGACCGTCCGTAATCTCCACTTTATCGCCCACACCGTATTCAATTTTAGGAGTCGGCTTGCTCTTTCTTTCCTCTACTTCGCTCAATATCTTTGACGCCTCTTCCCCTGACAAAGGAACCGGATTCTTGCCCGCACCGAGAAAGCCGAGCACCCCGGTCGTTTTTCTTATCGTATGCCAGACAACTTCGTTATCACCCTCGTCATCTATCTCGACCAGCATGTACCCGGGCCAGAATCTCCGGCTCTTTATCTTTTTTTCACCCTGGAGTATTTCTGACACTTCTTCCTTGGGAATAACGACCTGCTTAATCAAATTTTCAACGTCTTCTTCCTGACTCAGGAGCATTTTTTTTATCTTTTCTTCCTGTCCTGTCCTGACATGCAAAATGTACCATTTACTCATTTTCTACCTCAAAAACGACCTTATGACTTTTGAAAAAATGACGTCGACCATTCCGATATAAAGCGCAAACAGTATCATGAAGAAAACAATAACTCCGGTCGTTATTTTCAGAACCTTTTTCTCCGGCCATGAGACCTTTTCCAGTTCGGTCCTGACGTCATGGATAAAATTCAGTGTTTTCTTTTTCATTTACCCCGAACTCCCTTGCTCCAAACTCTCCTCAAAAGCGTGAAATGTGAGATGTCGGATGTGCGATGTAAATGCTTCTGCTTTTTACCGTCTCACTTCTCACTCTCTTTGAGGGGTTATGACTTTGCCTTCTAACTTTTCCCACCTGCGTTTTCAAATTCTGTTACGCAGGCCTGGGAGGATTCGGCTCCTTCGCACACAGTGCTCCGGTAGGCCACCCGCCTATTCACTGCTCCTTCTCGTCGCAGTTCATAAGCAGGCTCTCTTCGAATCCTGGCATATCTTTCCAGACACGCCCTTCTAACTTTTCCCACCTGCGTTTTCAAATTCTGTTACGCAGGCCTGGGAGGA
>CAYPTS010000052.1:0-590 GCA_964413825.1 uncultured bacterium | reverse complement strand
TTCGAACCTCCAGCCCACGAATTTGGAGTCCGTTGCTCTGCCAGTTAGAGCTACAGGCCTAAGTAAATATTCAGCGAATATTGTACAGAGCAATCGAGAATCGATAATCAAAATTGACGTTTATCGCCATTGCCAGCGCTTCCCAGCGCCGCTATCTCATTACCGGATTCTTGATTGCGGTCTATTCTCGAATTTCGATTTTCAAATTAGAAGTTACTGCCAACATCAAAACATTTTACGGTCAAAAACCAATATTATATCACAAATTTTTTTTAAAACAAGTCTTTTTAAAATATTTATGGTTTAACTAAGATTTCCCTTCTTTATGGAGTTTGTGCTTATTACAGGCAGGACAATACTTGCTTACCTCAATTTTATCCTTCTTAACCTTTTTGTTCCTTGTCGTGTAATAATTTTTATTTTTGCACTCGTCACAAACAAGCGTTACAATTTCTCGCATTTCTCCCCCGTTCAAAGCCAGTCCGCCACTGACCTCCTCAGCGGACTGTGCTATCTGAATGAAATCAGTTCGGTCTTACTTGATAATTTCGGTAACGGCGCCCGCCCCGACGGTTCTGCCGCCTTCCCTT
>CAYPTS010000051.1:0-15258 GCA_964413825.1 uncultured bacterium | reverse complement strand
AAAGGGCGAGGGAAGGTTGACAAAAATGAGTCATTAAGTATATAATATCATGTCAAAGTTCTTTACTATAAAAGCAGTGATAAACATTTGGTTGCAAGAAAAAGACTTGCTTTACACTCTAAACTTTCAACTAACAACTGTTTTAAAGGCGAAGCAAAGGAGGAGAAAAATGAAAAATGTTGCGATTCTTCTGGTGGCCGGACTGTTTTTGGGATTGGTATCGCCGGGTTTGGCCGCGGATGCCAACCATTTCAAGGTAGCGCCGGGCGAACACTACACTGTGGTAGTCCCGACGACAGGCACGGTGATGGCGGGAACTGCGGCGCTGGATTTTTTCTACGCGTATGCCGACAAGCCCGTGGAAATGGAGATAGGCGGGACGACACTGGATGTGTTAAAGAAACAGAGCCTGCTCAACGCGGGGCTGTCTTACGGCATAAACGACCGGATGCAGATATCCCTGTCGGTTCCTTACGTTGCCAGCCAGGATTCCGAGATAGCAGGCGTTTCGGACAGCGGACTCGGCGACATAATACTGGGCGGAAAATACAGGTTTACCGAATCGGGTATCGGCATGCCGGGTTTTGCCGTGGCGCCCTACATACAACTGCCTACAGGGGATGAAGACGGCCTTCTCGGCATCGACGGCAGTCTTGCCGGAGGCGTCAGGGGCATAATGGACGTCCATGCCGGGGACAACGTGCGTTTTTCGTTCAACATGGGATATGCGTACCAGGAGAAGGAAGAACTGGTGCAGATAGAAATAAACCATTCCATGCTGTTCGGCGCCGGGATGACGTATCTTTTCCCCAACCGGACGATGTTTGTCAGCGGCGAGGTATACGGCAGGAGTGAAAAGATGTTTGAGTCCGAGCAGACGCCGGTGGAAGGTATCATTTCTTTCGGATACCGAGGGGAAAACGTAGGTTTTAACATAGGCGGCGGCGCCGGTCTGGTCAACGGCTATGGAGCCAGCGGCTGGAGGTTTTTTACCGGATTCCGCCTCGGCATATAACTGTTAACGAGAGGGCGGAAGGTGGTTCATGAAACACCCTGAAAAGTTTTTAAAAATATTGTCAGTCCTGTCCGCCCTCTTGTTTGTTTCCTCATCTCTCCACGCCGGAAACTACGTTGAAGGCGAAGTCCTCGTGCGTTTCAGGGAAAGCGTGCCCGACGTCCTGTCCCACCGCGCGGTGCGCTTTCACAACCTTTCCGCCGTAAGGAGGTTCGGCATTTTTAAAAACTTCTATCTTTTCAGGACGCCTGCCGGTACCGATACCCTCCAAACCATAGAACTTCTTTCTTCCGACCCCGACGTATTCCATGCCGAGCCCAATTATATTTACAGTGCCATGGCTGTGCCGGACGACCCGCTTTACGCAAACCAGTGGGCACTGCCGCAGATAAGCGCTCCGGATGTATGGGATGTAACCACCGGAAGCAGAAGTGTGGTAATAGCGGTGCTCGATACGGGAGTGGACTATAACCACCCCGATATTGCGCCGAATATGTGGGTAAATACGGTGGAGTTTGAGGGCGAAGCAGAGGTGGATGACGACGGAAACGGCATAGTTGACGACATATACGGGGCGAGGTGGACGAATAAAGACGGTACCGTCACCTCAGGCGACCCCATGGATGGCGATAGCCACGGTACCCACTGCGCCGGTATCATAGGGGCGGCCGGCAACGACGCCGCCGGCGTGTGCGGGGTAAACTGGGAAGTCGGCATCATGGCGCTCAAGTTTCTTGACGATTCCGGCTACGGGACTACAGCCGATGCGATAAGGTGCATTGAATACATAATCGACCGCTATGACAACCATTCCGATAATATCGTCGCGGCGAGCAATTCGTGGGGCGGGGACGGCTATAGCGTGTTCCTTTATAATGCGATAGCGGCTTTGTCTGTCCGAGGCATTCTTTTCACGGCGGCCGCCGGCAACTCCGCAAGGGATAACGATATTACACCCATCTATCCGGCAGGTTATAACCTGCCGAACATCGTTTCCGTAGCGAGCAGCGACCGGAATGACTACCGTTCGTCTTTCTCCAGTTACGGCGGAGATACCGTTGACATAGCCGCTCCCGGCACGTTAATCTACAGCACCGTTTTGGACGGTCAGTATGACAATAAAAGCGGCACCTCCATGGCGACGCCTTTTGTTGCGGGCGCGGCGGGACTTCTTTCCGCGGCGACAGGAGTAACAGAAGCGGCGCAACTGAAAGACTGGATTTTGAACGGCGCAACCCGCTTTCACCAGTGGACAAATCTGACGGTTACCGGCGGCAGGCTGAATCTGTCGGAGTCACTGCGCGTAGCGCAATTGCCGGAGCACGTACTGCCGGCGGCGAATTTTGCCGCGGAGAGGAATGCGGACACCGGATTTATCGACCTGTCATGGGATTTTCCCGCAGGTGCGGCAGGCGTTGTCGTAAGGCGCAGAACGGACGGCTATCCCGCAGGCTGGGACGACGGTTTCGGGGTTTACGATGGCGCCGGTAATTCTTTTACCGATGAAAACGTTCTTCAAGGGACTCCGTACTATTACGGCATCTGGGTTTACTACGGGGTTTCGGAAGGCGCTCTGGACGTGGGTACAGGGGATGTTTCGTCAGCAATCTACGCCTATACAAATTTCCCGCCGTACAAGCCGCAGGGCATCCTGCCGCAAAACGGCGCGTCGGACGTATCTCTCACGCCTTTGCTCTCGGCAACCGCATTTTCCGACCCTGACAATGACGCCCATCAGGCGAGCCGGTGGCAGGTTTCCTTTGACAGCGCGTTTACGTTTCTTGCGCTGGATGCGGTATCCGGCGGAGTTTCAAATATCACCGTAGGTTCTGGATTGCTGTTTTCCGGAAACACATATTATTGGCGCGTGCGCTACGGGGACGACAAGGGCGAATGGAGCGAGTGGTCGGATGCAAACCGTTTTACCACCGTTCCCGGCTCTCCGGACAGCGGTGGAGGCGGCGGGGGAGGGTGTTTTATCGCAACCGCGGCTTTCGGCACTCCTTTTGAGCCGCATGTGCAGGTTTTCAGGGAATTCAGGGACAGGCGCCTGCTGACCAACAGAGCCGGCCGGGCGTTTGTCAGGTGGTATTACAGACACTCTCCGAAATATGCCGCAGTCATATCCCGCAGAAAAGTATTGAAATCTGCGGTAAGAACCGCTCTCATACCGCTGTGTGTTTTTGCCCGACTCTTTCTATAACCCTTATGTGTTTCCACCCGCCGTTCAGAAATCTGAAGAGAAAAGTAAACCCGAGTACAGTCACGTAGGCGGTCGCTATGAACCACGCTGAATAAATGCTTTTGTTGAGAAGTATGATGACCGCGTAAGACGGCACTACCAGAACAAATACCGAAACCAGCGTTACTATTTTTATCACATAGCGTGTATCGCCGGCGCCCTTGAGCGCCGACAGGAATATGATGTTCATCGTGTCGAAGAGCGAATAAAAAGCGACAAACCGTAACAGTACCACCGCTATAGCATGTATCTTTTCAAAATCCCCCGGGTGCACCCGCGGCGTAAACGGACTGATAAAAATGTCCGGCACCGCGACGTAAAGGAATGCAATGAACGCCATGTAGAGGAACGTCAGGTGGAATCCCGAATAGACGCATCTTTCCGCCGCATCCGCGTCGTTTCTGCCGAGGTTCTGCCCCACAAGGATGCTGACCGCCATTCCCATTCCTATCATGGGCATAAACGCAAGAGTGTTTATATTGAAGGCGATGTTGGTCGCCGCAAGGGGCAGTATCCCCAGCCTGCCGACAAACAGGAGGAACAGAGAAAAGCCGACAATGTCGATAAACATCTGCATTCCGTTGGGCAGGCCGAAGTGCAGGAGGCGTTTGAAAAGTTTCGGGTCGAACTTTTTGTTCCTAAGCGTGCCGAAAGCCGTGTCAAAGGATTTTCTATGCAGGAGGATGAGATAAGCGGAAAACGTTAGGAAAGCGGATACGACGGTTGCAATTCCCGCTCCTGCAATGCCCATCTCGGGGAAGCCCCACCTGCCGAAAATCATGCAGTAGTCCAGCAAAAGGTTTGCCGCGGTTTGAAAAAAACTTAGCCACATGACCGGCCACGGGTTGCCTCTTCCGGAAAAAAAGCCCGCAAAAGACGATGACGCTATCGTGGGCATGGCACCAAGGCATAGGATGCTGAAATAGGAGGTTTCGTGCTGTCTTATAAGTTCAGGGTGGCCCGCAAAATCAAAAAACGTCCCTGCGAACGGAATCAGAAAAAGGATAAACAGACCGCCTATAACGCCTATGTAAAATCCTTGCCATATGATACTGCCTATTTTTTCAAACTGGCCGGAGCCGTGGTACTGCGAAACGAAGGTGCTGACAAAAGAGGCGGTACCGATGAAAATGCTGGTTACCATGAAATTTAAAAGCCCTGCGGGCATTGATGCGGCAATCGCTTCCGCGGAATACCATGACAAAAACATCCTGTCCACGAAGTGCTGTACTGACCATGCGCTTGTGCTGAGTATCAGCGGAAAAGCAAGTACAAGAATCTTCCTGTACTCTTTACCCCGAACCGACGGTTCTTGTTGTTGTGAGCGGATTATGCGCGGCAATCTCAACATTGTTTTTCTGTCTTCCAATTTTCATTTTTGCGCGACTCCCTTAAATATGTTATTTTAATACCGGACTTTCTCTTCCTGCAAATTTATTGTAATTTACAGTCAATATCATAGACATGAAAAAGACCTCTCTATACGGTGCGCATGAAAAGTCCGGAGCGAAGCTTGTTGAATTTGCCGGCTGGTCGATGCCGATACAGTATGAGGGCATTGTGAAGGAGCACCTCTGGTGCAGGCAGAGTTGTTCAATATTCGATACCTCGCATATGGCGAAATTCACAGTAAAGGGTCAGGACGCCGCCGGGGAATTGGGGCGCCTCATTACCTCTGACCCGGGCAAGGCCAAACAGGGCAGGTGCCGCTACTGTTTTATCCTTAACGAAAAAGGCGGCATAATCGACGATGCCGTTGTTTACACCTGCGGATATGAAGATTATATGCTTGTGGCCAACGCCGGCACGAAGGAGAAGGATTTCAGCCGGATTGCCGCGGGAATAAAGAATGCCGTGCTTGAAGATGCGGACGCTCATCTCGACAAGATAGACGTGCAGGGACCCCTGTCGGATGATGTTCTGCGGGCGGTTTTCGGGATTGATGTCTCAGGGCTGTCTTTTTATTCATTCGCAACGTACAAGGTGCTTGGCGGCGACTGCATAGTCAGTTTCAGCGGGTATACCGGCGGGAAAGGATACGAGATTTATATAACGAAAGAGAAAACTATGAAGGCGTGGGACGCTCTCCTGTCCGACCGGCGGGTAAAGCCGGCAGGACTGGGCGCAAGGGACACCCTGCGCCTTGAGGCAGGACTTCCGCTTTACGGTCAGGACCTGGACGAAGATACTACTCCCATTGAAGCGGGAATGGAAAAGTTTCTGGATTTCGCGCATGAATTCACGGGCAGGGATGCGCTAAGGGAGAGAGAACCGTTGAAAAACATGGTTTTTCTGCTTTCCCTCACCAGACAGGCTCCAAGGCACGGTTACGAAATATTCGCCGGAGGGGAAAGCGCGGGATTTGTCACCAGCGGTTCGTTTTCCCCGTGCCTGCAAAAGGGCATGGGAATCGCATACGTGCGCGCCGGCGTGAGCATACCCGAGGATAAGATTGTGTCGGTTGGAACAAAAGGCGGGACAATGGTGGAATGTTTTGTCGTAACAAAAAAACAACTCAAGGAGAGACTGCAATGGAAGTGAGAAAAGACCTTTTGTACACGAAAGAGCATGAGTGGCTGAAATTGGAGGGGGACAAAGGTATCGTCGGGATAACGGAGTATGCCGTCCATACACTGGGCGACATTACTTTTGTAGAATTTGCTCCCGCGGGCACCAGGGTTGCCCAGTTTGAGCGGCTTGGCACGGTGGAATCCGTTAAGGCCGCATCGGACATATTCAGCCCGGTGTCGGGAACGATAATCGAGGGAAACGAAGGCGCAGCAGCCGCCCCTGAAACCGTTAACAACTCGCCCTATGACATGGGGTGGCTGGTTAAAATCAGCATTGAAAACCCAGGCGAGAAAGACAAACTGATGACTCCGGAAAAGTATGAAGAATACGTCAAAGGCCTCTGAAATAATTTCCTCCATATTTCGCTCTACCCTTTGGGGAGAGCGAAAGGGCGAGGGGTTAATGGACTTTTAAAATGAACTACACGCCGCATACCGACGAAGAAATCAGGCAGATGCTCGCGGACATAGGCATAAAGTCCGTCGGTGAACTGTTTTCCTGCATTCCGCAGGACATGAGACCTGCATCCTTTGACATCCCGGAGGGCAGGTCGGAAGCCGAGGTCGTCAACCACATGCGCCTTCTCGCGTCAAAAAACTCGACGTCTCTGGTGAACTTTATCGGGGCGGGGTTTTACAGCCACTATATTCCCTCGGCCGTAGATGCTGTCTCGTCGCTTCCGGAGTTTTACACCGCATATACGCCTTACCAGCCGGAGGCGTCACAGGGATGGCTTCAGGCGATATACGAGTATCAGAGCGCGATATGCAGTCTTACCGATATGGACGTTGCCAATGCATCGCTTTACGACGGCGGCACCGCTCTTTACGAAGCGTGCATGATGGCGGTGCGGATAAACGGCAGGAGAAAGATAGTCGTTGATGCCGGCGTCAACCTTATCTACTGGACGATGATACAGTGCTATATCTCGAACCTTTCTCTCGACGTCGTGAAAATACCCGTGAAAAATCTTTGCGCCGACCGTGAAAAAATATACCAAGAAATGGATGAGCAGACCTCCGCCGTTATACTCCAAAACCCTAATTTCTTCGGGTGCGTCGACGACTACTCCGATATCCTCGAGCATGCGCATAAAAAAGGCATCGTCGTCATCGAGTCGGTGTATCCGGTATCGCTGGGACTTCTTAAAACCCCGGGCGAGACCGGCGTTGACATTGCCGTGGGCGAGGGGCAGAGCCTTGGCATTCCTCTTTCTTTCGGGGGCCCGTATCTCGGGTTCATGGCGGCGAAAAAAGAGTTTGTCAGGAAGATGCCGGGAAGGATTATCGGCAGGACGGTAGACAGGAAGGGCAGGGACGGTTACGTGATGACGCTTCAGGCGCGGGAACAGCACATCCGAAGGGAAAAGGCGACCTCGAACATCTGCTCCAACGAGTCGCTGTGCGCCCTGCGCGCACTGGTATACCTTTCCCTGCTCGGCAGGCAGGGGCTCAAGGACCTGGCGCAGGTCAACCTCGACAAGGCAGAGTTTGCGAAACGTAAACTGAAAGATATACCCGGGGTGCAGGTACCGGAAGGCATAACTACGTTCAACGAGTTTCCCGTACTACTGCCGGAAAATGCGGACGGGGTGGTCAACAAAATGATTGCGAAGGGATTCATACCCGGCTTCCCGCTGGGCAGGTTCTATAAAGGCATGGATAGGTATCTTCTTGTCGCGGTTACCGAGCGGCGCACCAAGGAGGATATAGCGAAATTTGCGGAGAGTCTGGAGGCGGTGTTATGCGGCTGATTTTCGAAAAAGGGCGTGCGGGCAGGACGGGTTTCAAAATACAGAAGAGCGACGTGCCCGTATCCGGAGTCATTCCGGAGAACCTGAAAAGGAATACGGAGATTGAACTTCCGGAGGTTTCGGAACTCGACGTGGTGCGGCACTTCACCGCGCTGGCGAACCGGAATTTTTGCGTGGATACAAATTTTTACCCGCTTGGCTCCTGCACGATGAAGTACAATCCCAAGTTCACCGAGTCCTGCGCGAAAATCCAGGGATTTGAGGAACTGCATCCTTTACAGCCCCAGTTGTTAGGCGGCGGCATACTTACCCAGGGAGCGCTTGAACTCCTGTACAACATGGAGAAACTTCTGTGTGAGATTACCGGCATGGACGGATTCACCATGCAGCCGCTTGCCGGAGCCCACGGGGAACTGACCGGCACCATGCTCATCGCCGCCTACCACAGGTCGAAGGGCAATAAAAAGAAATACATCCTCGTTCCCGATTCCTCGCACGGCACCAACCCGGCCAGCGCGGCTATCGCCGGCTACGAGGTTATCGTCATACCTTCGGACCGTACCGGGGTTATGGACATTGATGAATACAAAAAACGCCTCACTCCGGAAGTTGCAGGCGTGATGCTCACCTGTCCCAACACCCTTGGCATATTCAACCCCGCGATAAAGGAAATCTGCGAGGCGGCGCACGGCGTGGACGCTTTGATGTACTACGACGGGGCGAACCTCAATGCCATACTGGGGAAACTGCGCCCCGGCGATGTGGGATTCGACATAGTGCACCTGAACCTCCATAAAACCTTTGCCACGCCCCACGGCGGCGGCGGACCCGGGGCGGGTCCGGTCGGGGTCAAAGAGGAGTTGTGCCGTTTTCTCCCCATATCCAAGGTTGTCATGCGTACCGACGGCACCTTCGGACTGGACTACCACTATCCGGACTCTATAGGATACATAGCGCCTTTTTACGGCAACTTTGGAGTTCTGGTAAAGGCATACGCGTACATTCTCCTCCTGGGTAAAACCGGTCTGATTGATGCCGCTGAAAAGGCGGTGCTCAACGCCAACTATGTCAGGGTAAAACTTAAGGAGTACTACAAACTGCCGTATGACAGGCCGTGCATGCACGAGTGCGTATTTTCCGCCGAACGCCAGAAGGACAAAGGTGTCAGCGCTCTCGACATAGCCAAGTATCTCATAGACAGAGGAATTCACCCTCCCACGGTTTATTTCCCTCTAATCGTGAAGGAAGCGCTCATGATTGAGCCGACCGAGACCGAAAGCAAGGATACCATCGACGAGTTTATCGGGGAGATGACGGCGGCCGCGCGCCTTGCGGAAACGCACCCTGAAAAATTTGCGGAAATGCCGGAAACATCGCCGGTGCAGAGGGTCGACGAGGTAAAAGCCGCCCGCGACCTCAACCTTAAATGGAGCCGCTCGCCTGTTCCCTCCCCCCTTCGGGGAGAAGATTTTCCAATTGTTCCCTCTACCCTCCGGGGAGAGGATAGGTGAGGGGGGTATAAAATGACTATCTGGCGTTTCCTTGATTCCGGATACATGCATCCCTGTGCCAACATGGCAATCGACGAGGCGCTTATCGAGATATACGAGTTTGCGCGCATGCCGGTCTTCCGCATTTACGGCTGGTCCCCTCCCGGTTTTTCCATCGGCTGTTCACAGAACGCGGAAGCGGTTCTTGACGTGCCTGCGTGCGAAAGGGACGGCATTCCCATAGTAAAACGCGCCACCGGCGGCGGCATCATATACCACTGCAGGGAGGTAACGTATTCCGTGGTATGTTCCGAGCAGGACATAGGAACTCCCATTACAGTCAAGGAAGGATATAAAACCATATGTTCGTTTCTTCTCGAATCCTACCGGCGGTGCGGCCTGGACCCGTGTTTTGCGATAGACTGCCGCGCAGGCAATAAAATCCGTTCCAGTTTCTGTTTCTCGTCTTTTGAGGATTACGACATACTTATCGGCGGCAGGAAAATCGGCGGCAACGCACAGAAATGGCGCAGGAAAATCATCCTCCAGCACGGCTCAATCCCTCTGGACATGGAGTTCCCGCCGGTACTGAAATACGTGAAAGAACCGGTTTCCTCCGCGGTCAATAAAACCACGTCGCTTAAACAATCTCTGGGCAGGGATATTGCCTTCGGGGAATTTGCCGGCATCATGCGGGACAGTTTCTGCTCGGTATTTTCCGCGGCACTCGAAAAACAAGACCTTTCCGAAAGCGAAAAACAAATCGTAAGAAAATATGAACAATAACCCTCCTCGTAAAAAAATACGCCTCTCGGAACTTACGGAAACGAAAAAAATTCTCCGGCGGTTCAACCTTCATTCCGTATGCGAAGAGAGCAGGTGTCCCAACATATCGGAGTGTTTCTCTCAACACACCGCAACCTTTCTCATACTCGGGGACGTCTGCACGAGGAACTGCACCTTCTGCAATGTGAAAAAAGGCAGGCCCCGTGCCGTCGACGAGAATGAACCGGCAAATGTCGCGTCCGCGGTAAAGGCGCTCGGGATAAACTACGTTGTTGTCACCAGCGTGACCAGGGACGACATGCCTGACGGCGGCGCCGGCATCTTCCGCAAAACCGTTGAGGCGATAAGGCAGATTGGAGACTTGAAAAAAACGGAGGTATTGATACCTGACTTCAATGGCAGTGAGGATTCTTTGAAAACCGTTGTCAGCGCATCTCCGGAGGTCGTTTCCCATAACGTGGAGACCGTGCCCCGCTTATACCCGGAGTTAAGGAGCAGGGCGGATTATGGCAGGTCCCTGAATGTCTTGAGAACGGTCAGAAAGCTGAAGCCCGGACAGTTGACCAAGTCCGGCATCATGCTCGGGCTTGGAGAAAAAGAGGATGAGATATTTTGTGTGATGAAAGACCTGCTGGACGCAGGCTGTGATTTTTTAAGCATAGGGCAGTACCTCGCCCCCTCAAAAAATTCTTACCCTGTCAAGCGCACAATCGGTGCGGAAGAGTTCGAACTCTACGGAAGAAAAGCAAAAGAAATGGGTTTTAAACATGCAGAAAGCGGGACATACGTGAGAACCTCCTACCGCGCCCACTTGTACCTGTAACCGTCGTTTTCATTGCGAGCCGCCGTGCCCCGTTCTACGGGGTTTTATAGCGCGGCAATCTCAACCTTAATATGAAATTGCTTCGGTTTCACCTCGCAATGACAAGCTGGCAGGGTTGATTATATCTTTATCTTCTCCGCGTACTTGCCTATGACCGGCAGCGGCGTTGTTTTTTCCGTCAGGGCGTTCACTATGCCCATTATCATCAATACCAGCAGGAATATCCATCCAGCTCCGGATATAATCCATCCGATGACGGGTATAAAACCCAGCACGACGGACACGATTGATAGCGCTATCCATGAAATCAGCAGTATCATGCCCTGTTTTACATGAAACTTTGAGTACTCGTTATTCTTATTAACAAGCAGAGGTATTAACAGAAGAAGCCCCAGATACGACAGCCATGCAAGCGACTTGCCCTCGTCAATCACTTTCTTTTCCATTCATGCCTCCTTTTTCTACATTCTACCTTTTATCCGTTTTTTTATCAAGCGCACCAATAATTTTCTTTATCTTTTTTTCTTCCTCCGCCGTTCCTTTTACCGCAAGCCATACCGCTCCTTCGGCTCCGCAAACCCCTCCGGCGGCAAAGAGTTCCGCTTCCGCTCCCGAAATAATGGAGACGGCTTCAATTTCGGTAAGAATCTCTCCGGGGACCGGCAGGAGTCTTAAACCTCTTGCTCCCGGCGCATTCACCTTTTCCGCCAGTTCATCGAGACTGCCGGAGACTCTCTTTTCCAGTCCCACGGGTATTATCGTTTTTACCCGCCTTCCTATAGACGCCTGCAATGCCGCGATTACCGTGCCGCCCTTTGGATGCCCTATGAGTATTGCGGCGCGCTTCTGTTCCGTGTTTACAGCATTGGCTCCTTTGATAACCACGTCGCCTTCTTTCAATTCGTCTGCAACGTCAAAGATTGTTTTGCCTTTCAGCAATTTCCCTTTTATGATAATTGCATCTCCGGGAAACGTTCTGTCTGCCGCCTGCCTTCCCGATGCGTCCGCCGGTATCGACCGCGGCACCGTTACACCCCTGAAAAATCCATCTCTTGAAAAACCTTCGGCCTGACCGATAGTTTTCAGAATCTCCTCTGCGGCGTACCCGTTTGTAGTCCCTGCGATAACCACCACCGTTCCCGACTTCAGCGCTTTTTTTACCGCTGGATGCACCGCAACCGCCATACCTATCAACTTCTTTCCCGTCTCCGGTATCAGCATCACCTGTATCATCTCTTTATCCTCCGTGCTTGCCATCCACTTCCCCCCTATTTTACCATCTTCCCCCTTTTCCGCAATTCGTTTTTCAAAAGAGCGTTGTGCAGGTATAATAAAACAGTTCTATCGTATCATGCGGAGAGAACAATAGTTTAAATATCTTAGACACAAATACCTGTTTTCTGCTTTACAACGACTATGGAAATAGAGGTTACCGGGCAATTCCAGAAAGCGATAGACCTGATAGAGCGGGGCAACAGAAATGTTTTTATTACCGGCAGAGCAGGCACCGGCAAATCCACTCTTTTGAGATACCTGCGCAGTATTACCTATAAAAAAGCGGTTGTCCTCGCTCCCACAGGCGTTTCAGCCCTCAACGTGCAGGGACAGACCATCCACTCCTTTTTCCGGTTCAAGCCGGATATCACTCTTGATAAGGTGAAAAAGATAGTCAAAACCTCCGCTGACAATATCTATCAGAAGATAGATACCATCATTATAGACGAAATATCCATGGTAAGGGCGGATATACTTGATTGTGTCGACAGATTTATGCGGTTGAACTGTAACAGGGGCAGTCCGTTTGCGGGCAAGCAGATGGTGTTTTTCGGGGACCCTTACCAATTGCCTCCGGTCATCACTCCGGCAGAGAGAAGAATATTCAAGGGTAAGTATTCCACCGGCTACTTTTTCTCCGCCGACGCGATGAAGGAGATTTCCTTTGATATATTGGAACTGGACAGGATATTCCGGCAGAGCGATAAGGGTTTCATAAAGATACTCAACAGCATAAGGAACAATACGGTTACCGATGAAATGCTTGCTGAACTTAATACCCGTTGCATGCCTGAATTCGAACCTGACGAGGGCAGTTTTTTCATATCCCTTACTACAAAGAATGACAGGGCGCTGGCGATGAATGAAAGAATGCTGGCAAAACTTCCTGGAAAAGAATGTATGTTTAACGCAGAGATTAAGGGGAAGTTTGAGAAAGCCACCTATCCCACCGACGAAGTACTGCGCCTGAAGGAAAACGCACAGGTGATGATGCTTAACAACGACCAGCAGAAACGCTGGGTCAACGGAAGTATCGGCAGGATAATCATGGTAGTGCCGGAAGGGGAGACTATCATTGTCCAGTTGCTCGGCGGGAAAACAGTTGACGTGACGCCTTTCGAATGGGATATATTCCGTTACGTCTACAATGAGGATACCGACCGGATTGAGACAGAACAGGCAGGCTCTTTCAAACAGTATCCGTTAAGGTTGTCATGGGCGGTGACTATCCACAAAGCACAGGGCAAGACGTTTGACAATGTGATACTGGACATAGGCGCCGGGGCGTTCACTCCAGGGCAGGTATACGTGGGGTTGAGCAGGTGCGTATCCCTTGAAGGGCTGGTGCTGAAGAAAAAGATACGGAAACAGGATATCTTCATAGACTGGAACGTGGTGAAGTTCATGACGGAATACAGGTACGCCATATCGGAAAAGGAAATGCCGCTCGAAAAGAAAATAGAGATTATAAAAGATGCCATAAAAAAGAAGCGGGAACTGGAGATAATATACCTGAAGAAAAATGACGAGAAATCCGTGCGTGTAATACTGCCGGAATGCGTTGGTAAGATGGAGTTTATGGGCACGAGTTTTACGGGGATAAGGGCATTTTGCCGCAAGAGCAACGAAGAAAGAACCTTCCGGGTGGACAGGATGTTGTCCATCACCCCCGTTTAGTCTTTTTTCTGCTTTGAATTTTATGGATGCTTCACTCTTGTGGTGCCGTCCTGCATTTGCAGTATTTGCACGGTGTCGCCCTCTATGAAAAATTCATCCGGTGTTTTTTCCTGGACAACCGCAACCGTTCTTCCGTCATCCAGCTTTACGGTTATTTCGATTCCCTGTTTTGTCGTTATTTTCTTTTCCGCGGCTCCTCCTGCCACGGCTCCTGCCGCTCCTCCTATGATGGTAGCCGCTGTCCTGCCCCTTCCGCTTCCTATCGTCTGGCCTACTGCCGCTCCCGCCGCGGCTCCGGCGATAGTGCCTATTGCTCCGGGTTCTCCCGCAATAGTAACATCATTTACCGCAAGCACCGTCCCATAGTAGACCGTCTGCATTTGCCTTGCGTCGCGCCTTTCATAACTGGAACTTGTCAACGGCGTCTGGCATCCCGAGAATGCAATAAGAAAAATTGCGGCAGACCATGCGAAGACGGCATTTTTCATAATACCCCTCCCGTTTTTGCTGTTTGTTTTTATGTCATTCAACACCATTATATTATAACACAAACAACAGGAACTAAAATGCAGGGTTCCAGTATATCGTGCAAAAGGGCTTGCCGGACCCTAATATCCTTCCTTTTTTTTGAACAGAGTTTCGCGTATCTGCGGGATATCCTCTTTTTTCGCAAGGACAAGAACGGCATCGCCGCCGCGCATTACCGTTCCGGGGCTGGGCAATAAAAACCTGTCGTCCCTTGCTACCACAACTATCAAGGAAGAGTCGGGAATATCCAGTTGAAAAAGGGTGCGTCCGACCGCAACGGAATGGTAAGGTATTACTATTTCCTCCAGTATGGCGTCAAAACCTTCCGTGGGTGACAATTCGATGGGATATTGCTTTTTGCTTGCAATACTGCTGGTCAGGTTAAGGGAGCGGGATACAGGGGGGATGAGGGTGCCCTGTATAAGAAGAGAAGTTATTACGATAAAAAAGACTACATTAAAGATGATTTCTGAATTCCCGATGCCCGCGGCAAAAGGAAATGTTGCAAGAATGATGGGTACCGCTCCGCGCAGTCCTACAAAAGAAACCAGCGTTTTCTCTTTGTAGTTAAGCAACCTTGAAGGCAGTAAGGTCAGAAATATGCTTAACGGGCGCGCAATGATTATCAGGAAAAAGGAAATCAAAAGTCCCGGCCAGAAAATTGCGGCAATTCTTGAAGGAGTGGCCAGCAAACCTAAAAGCAAAAACATAGTTATTTGCATCATCCATGCGATGTAATCATGCAGGGTTTTTACCATGTATTTTTTCACAACCTTGCGGTTGCCGACTACGATACCGGCCGCATATACCGCAAGAAAACCGTTGCCTCCGATGAAATTGGCAAGCAGGTATGTAAGCGGTACAAGGGAAATATCCAGCACGGGCCTTAATCCTTCGTGCTCCAGTTTTATATGGTTAAATACAAAGACAATGAGCCGTCCCATCAAATAGCCGGCGGCTCCTCCGAAAATCATTTCCCTGAAAAAAAGAGGTATCATGTGCCATGCAAAGCCCTCTTTGCCCATCAGTGCAATGCATCCGATGGTAAGAAAGACAGCCATTGGGTCATTGCTGCCGGACTCAAGTTCAAGGAGATTC
>CAYPTS010000050.1:2802-15391 GCA_964413825.1 uncultured bacterium | reverse complement strand
CCGAATCGCTAATCCCGGCTTTTAAGAGGTTCGGGGTAAAGGAGATTAAACAATGGGAGTTTATATAATAAGAGCTTTTTTCATAATAGTCAGCACCTTAACCGGATATTACTGCTTCCCGCAGGCAAGGTTTCTCGGAAGCATTGTCGGATGGCTCGGAGCAGTAGTTGTGGTCGGACTGGAAATACTTCTCGAGCGGGTACCCATAAAAAAACTCATGCTCGCCGTAGGCGGGCTGATAGTCGGACTTATCACCGCCATTTTGCTGGCGGGATTCATCCTTCTCATCCCGATTGACGACCTGGAAAAGATAAACAATATACGGTTTGCGCTTTACTTCGCTTTTTCCTACCTCGGAATAATGATTGCCCTGAAAGGGGTTGAGGAACTCGGGTTCATATTCCCGTTCCTCCACGGCCTGAAGGAAGACGAACGTCTGCTTGTCGTAGATACCAGCGTATTTATCGACGGACGGCTTTACGAAATAGCCAAAAGCGGTTTTCTCGACTACATAATCATCGTCCCGAAGTTTGTCATACAGGAACTGCACGGGCTGTCCGACAGTTCCGGAGATATGAAGCGCCAGCGCGGAAGAAGAGGACTGGAGGTGTTGAACAAACTTCGCAGGGATGAGGAAATCGACTTGAAGGTCTACGATGCCGAGTATCCGGACATTGAAGCGGTAGACGCAAAACTGGTAAAACTCGCCGCCGACCTGCGCGCCAACATACTGACCAACGATTTCAACCTTTCCAAGGTTGCGGAGGTGCAGAACATAAAGGTCCTCAACCTGAATACGCTTGCCACGCTTATGAGGCCGAAACTTATGAGCGGCGAGGAAATTTCCCTAAAAATAGTGAAGGAAGGCAAGGAAGCCGGGCAGGGGATAGGGTATCTCGAAGACGGAACGATGGTCGTGGTGGAAAATTCCGCCAAGCACATGGGCAGGATAAAAGAAGTCGTGATAGACAGCGCCATCCAGACGACCACAGGCAGGATAATTTTTGCCAAGTTAAAATGATAAGCGTTATAATTGCCGGCGCCGGATGCGGTAAAAGGGTTGACTGCAAACCCAAGGCATTCATAAAAATCGGCGGCAAGGAACTCATACGCCACTGCATCGACAGGTTTAAGGACAAAACGCAGGACATCACCGCAGTTCTTCCCGCCAGGCAAGCCGGTAAGTGGGGGAAAAAACTACAAAGGGAATATAAAAACGTGCGGGTTATCGCAGGCGGCGAGGAACGGCAGGATTCGGTAAAAGCCGGTCTGCACTCTCTGAGGAAAAAGAATGGAATAGTACTGGTACACGACGTCGCCAGGCCCTTTTTCAGCGAAGAGACTTTCGACAGGGTGGTTAAGGGCGCAAAGAAATACGGAGCGTGCATCCCCTGCATGCCGGTTACCGATACAATAAAAGAGACTGACGGCAGTTTTATAAAAACAACGCTGAACAGGGACAAGATTGTGCAGGTTCAAACCCCGCAGGCATTCAGGTATTCCGTTTTGGCAGACGCCTACAAAAAGGCGTATACGGACAACTTTTACGGCAGTGACGACGCGGTACTCGTAGAAAATACCGGACGGAAAGTCGCCATGGTTCAGGGAAACGCCGAAAACATGAAAATAACCTATCCGGCGGACATTGAACTTGCAAAAATCTTGATAAAAAAATGGAAAAAAAGGGTAAAGGCGTAACATATCCTGAAGGGTTTCTCGCTTCGGGCGCCCACTGCGGATTGAAAAGCGTCAAGAACAATGATATCGCCCTGTTGTATTCAAAATCGCCATGCACGGCCGCAGGCACCTTCACAACGAACCTGTTCAAATCGTACAGTTTGCTGTGGAGCATGAAAAACATAGGCGGACCGGTACAAGCGGTCTTAGCCAACAGCGGCAACGCAAACACCTGCAACGGAGAAGAAAACTATAAACACACCCGGCTGATTGCGGAAAAACTCGCCGCACAGCTGAAATTAAAACCCCCTGCGGTGCTCACTGCATCCACCGGCATAATAGGAAAGCCCCTGCCGTATGAAAAAATCCTCAAGGCAATCCCCCGTCTCGTGAAAAAGCTCGGCGTGGAAAACCATAATGAAGCGGCAAAAGGCATCATGACAACCGACCGGATGGCAAAAGAATGCCAGCTCGATACCGGCATTGCAGGCAGGCGTAAGGAAGTTGCCATCGGCGGCATGACCAAAGGCGCCGGCATGATAAACCCGTGCATGGCAACCATGCTGGGATTTATAACCACGGATGCGGCAATAGATTCAAACGCCCTTCAAGCGGCGCTGAAAGAAGCCGTTGAGGATTCTTTCAACATGATTACCGTAGACAACGACACCAGCACAAACGACATGGTGGTCTGCCTTGCAAACGGGGCCGCGGGCAATAAAAAAATACGCGCGGGCACCGGGGAATACGCAAAATTCGCCGCCGCGCTGAAAACACTGTGCATCAGCCTTGCGAAAATGATAGCCGCCGACGGGGAAGGCGCAGGCAAACTGATAGAGGTGCGGGTAAGAGGCGGATGGTGCCCGAAAGATGCAAGAAGAGTGGCAAAGAAAGTGGCCGGCTCCAACCTCGTGAAATCTACCGTTTACGGTTCCTGGCCCAACTGGGGCAGAATCTTGTCTTCCGCCGGTTCAACAGGCACAAAAATTGATATAAAAAGAATGGAAGTGGCAATGTGCGGAATCAAGGTCTATAACGGCAATCCCGTGAAACACGATGAGAAGAAACTGCGAAAACTGATGGATAACAGTCAGATAATCATCGATGTGGACATGAAAAAGGGCAGGTATGCGGCAACCGCATGGGGATGCGACCTGACAGAGGAATACGTCGCAATAAACAAGGAATAACGATGATAGCGCGAATGAAAAGGTTCCACCTGTTTTTCTGCGGAGACCCTTCCGAAGTGTTCAGAAAGCTCCAGAGGGAAGAACTGGCGGAAATAAACGCCCTTCCGGAGAAATTCGGGTTTGGCGGACAGGAACAGACGCAGTCCGGCATCGAAGAAAACCTCAAAAAAGCGGGCTTCCTGAAGGGACTGCTTAAACGCGCAGAAGGCAGCGAACCTTCCGGCAGAATTCTCATCACCGAAGAGCAGGAGAAGCAGATGCTTGCAGATTTCCGTCCCGATGAAATCCACGAAAGGTTTTCACTCGCCCTCAAAGAAGCGGAAAGAAGAGACAGGATTGAAAAAAAACTCCTTTCGCTGAAAGAAGAATTACTGCCTGTCAGGGGACTCCCTATTGTTCCTTCAGACCTCCTTTCAATGAAGCATTTTTCTTTCTGTATTTTCACCCTTAACAAAAAGCAAAACGCACCGCAGGCCATTGAAGGTTTCAAGGTTGAAAACGCGGGCAGTCACGGTAAAAAAAACCTGTTTACAGTAATTTTCCCCAAAGAGCTGAGGGATAAAGCGCTCAAAACTATAGACGAGAACGGGGGAAAGGTTGTACATCTCAAACGCTGGAACAGGATGCCTTCCGAAATCATCGCAAAGATTGACTCCGTACGTGTGAAAAATGCGGAAGCGCGCGAAGAGGCGGAGAAACATCTCGGGGAAATACTGTCGTTTAAAAACGGCATTTTGGTTTATTACGACCACTTAAACAGCCTTTTGCATTATACCAAGGCGAAACAGAAACTGAAAACCTCTAAATTTGTTTCGGGATTGTCCGGATGGGTGAAGGAAAAAGACGTCAAGCGTCTTTCTGATTTCTCCGGCAGCGTTCTTCCCGAATCATACCTTTACGTATCCGAACCGGATGCGCAGGAGGAAGTCCCCATAGCGCTTGAAAACAACCGGTTCGTGAATCCTTTCGAGGTTGTGACCGACCTTTACGGCAGGCCGGTCTATAAAAACCTCGACCCCACGGTGCACCTGTCCGTTTTCTTCGCGATTTCCTTCGCATTCTGCATTACCGATGCGGCTTATGGACTGATACTTGTCATTCTTGCGCTTGCCGCCATGAAAAAGTTCCGGTACATGCCCTCTATAATGAAGTTCATGCGCCTGATACTTTTCAGCGGCATAGCCACCGTTTTCATGGGAGCCATCACCGGAGGATGGTTCGGGGACATGCTGTCGCGCCTGCCTGAAGGTTCTATGCCGGTCAAAACGCTCGGTAAACTCGTAATCCTCGACCCGCTGGGAGGAGGAGACAAAGCATTTATTTTTCTCGGTTGGGCGCTGGTAATCGGCTATATCCAGATTCTGTGGGGGCTCACCCTCAACCTGTTCAACTCTGCGAAACAGCATGGAATAAAGAAATCGGGAGAAGCCTTCACCCTGCTTCTTATACAAGTACTGGTAGCGGTCATGCTGCTGTCTTTCTTCGCGTCGGGGAAAAATATGCTCCCGGCAGGTTTCATAAAAATCCCCGCGGGACTCCTCGCCGTTTCATTCGTCTTCCTGATGATTGAAAAGGCAAAAACACAGAAAGGCCCCGTGATGAAGGTTTTCTGGTCAGTGTACGGAGCATACAACGTTGTTGCCAGCAACCTGCTCGGAGACGTGCTAAGCTACAGCAGGCTCTTCGGATTGGGGCTGACGACGGCCGTTTTGGGACTGGTAGTCAACGAAATGGTTTTCATGTCTGCGGGTATTCCATTCGTAGGTTTCTTTATCGCCGCTCTGTTGTTTGTTATCGGTCATGCAGGAAACCTCGTAATAAACCTCCTTGGAGGATATGTGCATACCAGCAGACTTCAATACCTGGAATTCTTTACGAAGTTTTTTGAAAGCGGCGGCAGGCCTTTCAACCCGTTAAAAGAAATACGCAATTATACTTACATCGAAAAATAGGGGTTGAAGAAAACAGTAAATGGTGGTAAAATTATAACAGTAATGCCCCATAAAGGGGAAAACGGTAAATCAATGCCCCACACAAGAGAGGCAGTGAGACGTGAGAGGTGAAAAGCAGAAGCATTTACATCTGACATCTCACATTTCACGCTCTTTTAAAGTCGGGGCAAAGGAGGAAGAATATGAGGGAAAGCGTTTTGGGACCGACAGCAGAGGTGACGCAGAGGTTCTGGAATGGACTGTCAGCCATCATCGGCGCCCTGATTGTATTTCTCGTGGGCTGGATAGTGGCTAAGTTCATCCGCCTCTTGGTCACGAAGTTTTTCAAAATTCTTACGATTGACAAACTTTCGGAAGATGCAGGATTGAAAACCTTGCTGGAAAAAGGGAACATAACGAAGGATGTTTCGGACCTTCTTGGGATTGCCGTCTACTGGATAATTATGCTGGTGGTGATTTTCATATCCATCAACTTCGCCGGACTGGATATTCCGCCTACGGTTATTGACGGCCTGCTCGGGTTCATTCCCAAGTTCATACTCGGGCTTCTGGTGTTTATCTTCTCTATCTTCGTAGGAACCTTCTTCAACGGAATCGTGAGAACAGCCGCGGGAAACATCGGACTGAGCAAGGCCGCGACACTCGGGAAGATAACGCAGTCGGCCATAGTGATTTTCGGCGTAGTGATAGCGCTTCAGCAGATAGGGATAGCCGCGGAATTCATAGGCAACGTGTTTATAATTCTGCTTGCTGCTTTTGCCTTCGGCTCTGCGCTTGCTTTTGCACTGGGAGCGAAAGATATTGTTAAAAAATATCTTGAGGAATTCCTTGCAAAAGAAGAGAAGAACATCGACAACAAACAGTAAGTAATGGATAAGGGCGCATAGCTCAAGGGCAGAGCACCGTGCTGATAACGCGGGGGTTCGTGGTTCGAATCCACGTGCGCCCAAGTTTTTTATTGGGCGTGCATACGTGGATGAGAACATGGTTCGAGCCGACTGAAGAAGCACTGTTTCGCAAGCAGAGACCGTGCGAGACGCTTTTCAGCGAGCACAATCCCGTGCGCCCAAGTTTTTTATTGGGCGTGCATACGTGGATGAGAACATGGAGCGCAGAGGAAAGCGCTCATTTTTTTTGTATTGTCCTGTATTTGACTTATTTCTATATAATGGTAACTTGTAGTACCAGATTGCTTTCATATTCGTATTTATCCTGATATCGGTGCAAAACAAATGAAAAAATTTATAATTATCCTGACAGCGCTTATCGCAGGTGCGGCGGCAGGGCAAAACAAAGCTTCGCAGAAACCCGATTCTCTTGAGGTTTTCGGACAACGCATATTCGCAGAATTTCCGCGGGAGGCACGGCGTACGGGTTTTTACATCCCCGAGAACTATTTACTCGGCATAGAAGACGAGCTGATTATCAACGTGTGGGGCGCCTATGAAGAGGAATACAGGAAAACGATAGAATACGACGGCGCGATTTTCATACCGGGCATCGGAAAAATCCATCTCGACGGCAAGCAGTTGAGCGAAGCAAAGGACATCATCAGGACGAAATTGGAAGACAGATACAAAAACATTTCCGTTTCCGTTACCACGGGAAAACTTAGAACGCTCGAGATATTCGTCTTCGGCGAAATAAGAAAACCCGGAAGTTACATCATATCTCCCATGACCAGCATTCTCGAAGTGCTTGCCGCGGCAGGCGGCACAACCGCCAACGGCAGTTTGAGAAACGTGCGGGTCACAAAAAAATCCGGGGGAACGCCGCAATCCTACGACCTTTATCCTCTCTTCATGTCCGGACAGCCTCCGCCCGATATGCAATTCTCACAGGGAGACATGGTCTTCATTCCGCTCGCCGAATCGCTTGCAGGCGTTAAGGGAGCGGTAAGAAGACCCGGCATATACGAGATAGGCCCTGCGGCAACCCTGCAAGAACTCATTGAACTTGCAGGCGGAACGCTTCCCAACGCAGACTTCTCACGGATACAGATTGAAAGGACCGACCCGGAAAAAGGCAGGATTTTTATTGACGTCGACCACAGCATATCCGGACGCTTCGAGGTCAAAAACTATGACACGGCAAACATCTTCGCCCTTCCGGAACAGCCTTTTTACAGGGTTTTTCTCGAAGGAGCGGTAAAACGTCCCGGCGCTTACGGATGGAAAGAAGGAATCAGACTCAGCGGTCTGGTGAAAGAAGAAGAATTACTGCCTTACGCCCTTCGCGATAAGGCTGAAATAATACGGACAGATAAGGACGGTTCAAAGGAAATCATAATCTTCTCCCCTGAAAAACTGTTTGCAGGAGAAAAAGATTATGACATCCCCCTGCACCCGCAGGATAAAATTCTCGTCTATTCGCAGGAACGTCCCGAAAAAAGGGTTGTCATACAAGGTCAGGTTTATTACCCCGGAGAGTACGTTATAGTGAGGGGCGACAGGCTGAGCGACCTTGTAAAGAGAGCAGGAGGTTTTACACGCCACGCTTATCTTCCGGGCACGGTATTCATGAGGGAAGCCATTCGCGCGGAAAAAGAACAACAGGTTGCAAATTTCATAAAAGAGAAAGAGTCATTACTGAAGCAGGAAGAAAAACAGACGGAAAGCGCCACTGAAAAAAAGCTTTTGGACCAGGGAAAAATACTGTTGGAACAGCTTAAGACGACTGACATCAAAGGAAGAATACCGCTCTGCATTGACAATGCCAAAACACTTGAAAACAGCGAGTCCGATATATTTCTGGAAGACGGAGACATTGTTTACATACCGGTCAGGCCCACGTCGATTACAATAATGGGGGAGGTCAACCTGCCGTCAAACATCATCTTCAGGAAGGGTGCCGGAATAGACTATTACATCAAGCAGTCCGGCGGTTTCGCTAAGAACGCCGACAGGAAAAACGTCTTCATCGCCAAAATAAACGGGACGGCAACGACCGACGACAGGTCGCTGGAACCGGGAGATACAATCGTCATTCCTTTCGAGGTTAAGGAACGCAGGGGGACGATATTGAAAGACATCGTTCAGATGTTTTACCACTTGAGCCTGGGACTTTCAGTCTACTGACATCATGGAAAATGAAAAGAAAAAGACGGACAGAAAAAACGGATTCAGGTCGCACCTTAAATTCGTCGTTTTGTTTTATGTCTTGAGTTTTGGAATACTTTACTGCATCTATTGGCTGTCCCCGAAATATTACAGGGCAAGCGCAAGCATTCTCCAGCCGCCGGAAAGAGAAACGTCCGAGACTTTTCTCAGCCAGCCGAGAACCAACACCGAGTTGTTTTTTTCAATCCTGACCAGCAGAAGCATCAAAGACGAGATAATAGAAAATTTTGAACTCATAAAAGCGTACAGGGTGAAGACCATCGACAGGGCAAGGGAAGAACTGGAAGAACGGGTGACAATATACCTTACCAAGGAAAAAATCATTGAGATAAGCGTTCTTGACGTCAAACCGGAAAGAGCCGCAAGCATAGCCAATTTTTTCATTGAAAGGCTCGACAATGCCGTCAAGGTCCTTTCAATTACCACTGCAAAGCAGGACAGGATATTCACGGAAAAGCAGCTAAACGAAACCGAAAGCAACATCGCCGCCCTTGAATCGCAACTCGCAACAATAAAAGACAGGGAAAATCTCGCGGCTGACAAGGAACTTGCACAGATTACGCAAACCGCCGGCAAGCTCATGGAAGACCTGTTCCAGAAAAAACTCGAGATACAGAGAAAAGGAGAGATACTGAAAGCGGACAGTTTTGAGATGTCCATGCTCTCAAAAGACATCGAAAACCTTGAAACAACGCTGTCCAAACTTCTCCACTCCGAAAACAAACTGCGGAGTATCATGAGAGAATTGAAGGCGCAGGAAGAGGTTTATAAGTTCCTGACGTCAAAACTTGAAGAAGCCAAGATAAACGAAGCGCGCGACACCCCCGTAATACAGGTACTGGACAATGCCGTCGTGCCGCAGAAAATATATAAGCCAGACATAAAAACACTTTTAATTATCCAGGCCGTCGTATTCGGAGGTCTGGCAATACTGATATTCTTTTTTGACCTTTTGAGATATCTCGGCAACATATAAAAACAAAGAGAGACGGGCAGCAGGAGAAATTAAATGTATTTAGTGCTTGCAAGAAAATACAGACCAAAGGATTTCGACGAGGTATGCGGGCAGAAACACATCACCGACGTGCTTAAAAAGGCCATCAGAGAGAATAAGGTCGCCCATGCGTATATTTTTTCCGGACCCAGGGGAACCGGCAAAACATCCGTTGCAAGAATTCTTGCCCGGTCACTCAACTGCGAAACGGGGCCCACCGCAAAACCATGCGGAAAATGCGATGCGTGCAAATCAATCTCCGCCGGCACATGCCTCGACGTTCTCGAAATAGACGGGGCATCCAACAGGGGGATAGACGAGATACGCAGTCTCCGGGAAAACGTAAATCTTACACCCGCCAAGTCCGCGTATAAAATCTATATCATCGATGAAGTGCACATGCTCACTACCGAGGCGTGCAACGCCCTTTTGAAAACGCTCGAAGAACCGCCCGCCTACGTAAAATTCCTCTTTGCCACGACAGCGCCGGAAAAGATAATGCCAACCATCCTTTCCAGATGCCAGAGATTCAACTTTCAGCCGTTCCGCAGGGAAGAAATCGAAACCCAACTAAGGGACATATGCAAAAAGGAAGGTTTTTCCATAGAGGACGACGCCCTGAAACAAATCTATGGATTTTCCGGCGGCTCTCTTCGAGACGCTCTCGGCATTCTCGACCAGTTGATAGTCAATGCCGAAGACGGAAAGATTACCTGCGACAAAGTGAAAGATTTTCTCGGGCTGATAGAAGAGGACAGTTTAAATGAACTTCTCGCCGCACTGAAACAGGGAGACGTTAAAGCGACCATCATTCTTTTTCACCGCCTCCTCGATGAAGGGAAAGACCCTGCCCTGATTCTTGACGGACTGATTAAAAAACTCAAGAATGTAATTCTCCTTCAAATAGGACAGGCGGACGAATCCTTAAACGGCGGGGATAAACACCTGGCGGACATTTTTCAAAGCGACAGCGTAGAAACCCTGCTGAATGCGGTCTCCCTGGTAATCGAGTACAAAGAGCGGCTTAGAAGAGAAAACCTGCCGGTGGTTTTGTCTGAAATCCTCTTTTTGAAAATCAGCCGGATTCTCGGGGAAAAAAGCAGCGCCGCGGCGCAAACACACGAACCGCGCCGGGATGAAAAGGAGAAAACAGCTCTTTTTAACGGTGTTAAGGATGAAAAAAAGCCCGCTATCAATAAAACGGCTCCCGCCCCCGTTAAAAAAGAAGAAGCGCAGGCAGAGGAATCGCCGGCAAAAGAAATTCCGCCGCCGGAGTCTTTTGATATAAAGACTGCATGGAATGCCGTCCGTTCGGAAATAAAAAAGAGCAAGCCGACGCTGGAAGCCGCCCTGAGAGAAGGCGCCCCTTTAAAGATGGAGGGGGACACTCTGCTTGTTAATTTCGGCAAGACATACGCGTTCCACAAATCCATTGTAGAAAAACCGTCTAACGTCAAACTCATAGAGAAAAACCTTTCGAAAATTACCGGCGGGCAGAACATAAAAGTCAGATTTATTCTTGAAAACAAACCCGAAGACTCGCTTCTCAACAACAACGAGGTAAAAAAAATAGTGGATTTTTTTAACGGAGAGGTCGTAACACTGGAGGAATAATGGGAAACATATTTGACAATCTGAAGCAGATAGGGCAGTTAAAACAGCAGGCGGCGCAGTTTGAAAAGGTTCTTCGTTCAAAAACGGTAGACGTATCGTCGCCTAAAGGCGAACTGAAACTTTCGGTCAACGGCAAGATGGAACTTGTCAACATTGAAATATCGCCGGATGTTCTGAAACCTGAAAACAAAGCATACCTTGAGAAACTGTTCAAAAACACCTTCTTTTCCGCCCAGAAGGAAATAGAAAGAATTGTCAGTTCGGAAATGCGCTCGCAGATGGGCATTTAACCCGACATTGTTCGCCTTCCCCCTTGATGGGGGAGACAGCATTCAACCGAAGGTTGGGTGCTGTGGGGGTGAAAAGGTTTTCAAAAAATGGGCTATTATCCTGAAAAAGTCGAAAAATTGCTGGAAAAACTGGTGCGATTCCCGGGCATAGGGCCAAAAAGCGCCGAAAGAATTGTAAACTACCTGCTCGAAGAAGATGAAGATGCGGTGTGTACGCTGGCGGAAAACCTCCTCTCGCTGAAAAAAGAAGTGCACCTGTGCGAAAGGTGCTTCAACCTTTCGGACACGCCTGTCTGCAGTATATGCTCGGACGACTCGAGAAACGGCATACTGTGCGTTGTCGAAGAGGTCAAAGACCTTATACTCATTGAAAAAACAGGGTTCAAAGGCATCTACCACGTGCTGGGAGGCAGAATCTCCCCTCTTGACAGGATATCGCCGTCCCATCTGAAAATTCCCCAACTGCTGGAAAGAATACAGAAGGAACGCATAAACGAAATCATCATTGCAACCAACCCCACGCCTGAAGGGGAAAATACGGCCGTCTACATTTCGGAAATTCTTAAAAAAACTGGAATAAAGCACTCAAGGCTGGCGTACGGGCTTCCGGTAGGCGCGGAAATAGAATACGTAGACGTTCAAACGCTGAAAAAATCCATAGAAGGCAGAAGAACCTTATGAGCGACCTATACAATGCCGTAATCTATACCTTCATGTGTTTCCTCGGGCGGCGGTTGCCCCTGCCGGGCTTGTATTTCACGGGAAGGGTGGTGGCGGCGATACGTTATTTTTCACAGAACCGCCTGCGAAAAACCGTAAAAAACAATCTCCGCATTGTCCTTGAATACAGAAAAAAAACTGAAGGAATTCCTTATACGGAAAAATATCTGGATACTCTCGTTAAAAACACGTTTTACAATTTTGCGCGCTACCTTGCCGACTTCTTTTACATACCGAAATGGGATGCGGAACGCGTCAAAAAAAGAGTAAAAATAGACGGGATGGAACTGCTTGACGAAGGATTGTCACGGGGGAAAGGGGTTATCGCCCTTACCGCGCACACAGGCAACTGGGAACTGGCCGGAATAGCCGCTTCCCTTCTGGGATATAAAGTTACCGCCATCTCCATCCCCTACCTGAACCCCGTGGTCACCAGAATCTATAAGAATAGAAGGAACTTCAAAGGACTGGACGTCATCCTTACCGGTTCAAACCCCAAAAACATCCTCAAGGCACTGCGGGAAAACCGCATCCTTGCTGTTCTCGGAGACAAGGTTTTCACGGAAAAAGGGATGAAGGTAAAATTCATGGGTACCGAAACAATACTGCCGCGCGGCCCGGCAACGCTCGCAGTCAGGACAGGAGCGGCTTTCGTGGCAGGATTTTTCGTAATGCAGGGGCGCAACTACAGGTTTTTCTTCAAAAAAATACAACAGCCGCCCGAACACCTGCCCGAAGAGGAAAAAATAAATTCCCTCATACAGAAAGGCGCAGAGGTAATAGAAAAGGTAATTTTCGACTATCCGGACCAGTGGCTCAACTTCTCCCCCCTTTCATCAACTCAATAGCGGTTCAGTTCGCCGGATAGCAAGGCGCCAAGGAGGAAAAGAGGAGGCGTATTCCCTATACGCCGACGAAGTTGACGACGCCGGCAACGCCGCTATACGGATGAAATCAACCGCTATCACCCGTCCAAAAAATAGCGGTTCAGTTCGCCGGATAGCAAGGCGCCAAGGAGGAAAAGAGGAGGCGT
>CAYPTS010000050.1:0-2702 GCA_964413825.1 uncultured bacterium | reverse complement strand
AATAGCGGTTCAGTTCGCCGGATAGCAAGGCGCCAAGGAGGAAAAGAGGAGGCGTATTCCCTATACGCCGACGAAGTTGACGACGCCGGCAACGCCGCTATACGGATGAAATCAACCGCTATCACCCGTCGGAGGGGTAGCCGTTAGAAGCCATCTCAAAAATCCTGAACCCCTTCCCCAGACGCTCCTCGTAGTCATGCGGGTCTGACGGAAACAATTCATCCTCTTCTTCGCTATTAGGTCTATTAGTATCGTTTCTTACGTATCCGCCTGCCCTTCTCTTCCGCTCCTCGTACAATCTTTCAATCGTCCGGTTGGTCGCAAACGAGATTGTTATGCATTCTATCATTTTTTATCACCTCCTTTTGCCTTTCACCGACTCTTTGTCATTGCGAGCCGCTTCTTGGCGCGGCAATCTCAACCTTAATATGAGATTGCTTCGTCATTTGAAGCACCCCGTGGAACGGGGTAAATTTCTCGCAATGACGTGCGGCGAAGGATTCTTTTTCATGGATACACCAATCACGTGAAATAAATAATGAATAATTGAAGTTATTACTGTCTTTAGAAGATTCAAAGAATGGCTATCTATCTGTATACTGTTCTTCGGTTGTCAAAGAACACTTTCCTGCTTCATTCTCATTGTACCTTGTTTTTTCTTGATTGTAAACACCTTGGGAAATTTTTGTCCGGGGCATGAAGATAAGTTATAATTTTGTCATGTCAATGAAAGAGCACATAGAAGAAGCCTTCGTCAAAGTATTTGGAAACAGGGAAGATTTTATATCGGTTACGACTCCCGGAAGGGCAAACCTCATAGGCGAACATGTAGATTACCAGGGAGGGCACGTCCTGCCTATGGCGGTAAACAGGTTTATATACTGCACAGGCAGGAAAAGAACGGACAACAAAATAAAACTCTTTTCTTTCAACTACAACGAATCCTTTGAGGCCGATACGCAAAATATCTCCTTCCAGTCCGCCGCAAGATGGCCGAACTACATACTGGGCGTAGTACAGGAATTCAAGAAACTCGGCCATTCCATGCCGGGTATGGAAATTGTGTTCGGCGGAGACGTGCCCGTGGGAAGCGGATTGAGTTCATCCGCGGCAGTGGAGATTTGTACCGCGGTATTCATGGAGAAGATGTACGACATAAAAATTGAACCCGTCGAACTGATAAAACTCGCGCGCCGGGCGGAAAATGAATTCGTGGGGGTTCAGTGCGGCATCATGGACCAGTTTGCGGTCCACCTTTCAAAAAAGAAAAGCGCGCTTCTGCTGGACTGCGGCAGTCTCGAATACAGGCATGTTCCCCTGCAGACGGGAAGTGCCGGATTCCTGCTGGTGGACACAAAAAAGGAAAGGAGTCTGTCCTCGTCCGTATACAACGAGCGCGTCCGTTCGGTTACAGAATCATTGAGCGTAATTAAAAAACACGAAAGTGTCGAATTCCTGACGCAGGTTGAAGATATGGCCGCCTACAGAAACATTCTGTCCGGCGAAAACTTCAAAAGGGCATTGCACATATGGGAAGAAAACCGGCGGGTGCTGTCGGCGGTCAAAAGTCTTGAAGACGGCATGACGGACGATTGCGGAAAGGCAATGTACGAATCCCATGCAAGTTTGAAAGACCTGTATGAAGTCAGTTGCGATGAACTGGACTTCATAGTGAATTTTTCAAAAGAATCCGACGGGGTAAAAGGCGCACGGCTTACCGGCGCCGGCATGGGCGGCTGTGCTATCGTCCTGCTGGAAAAAAACAAAATACCCGACTACAGCGAAAAACTCTCTGCCTTTTACGCAAACCGGTTCGGCAGAAAACCCGCATTTTACGACGTAGAACCTGTCAACGGCGCCCACTTTGAAAATAACCCTTAACCGGTCTTAATGCCCCATGAAAGCATGTTCTCCAGACTGATTTTCAATGCTTCAAAAGCGTTTATCGTCGGCGTATCCATCTCCACCAGGCAGTATTTCGCGCCTGCCGCGGCGGCCGCCGGCACTACCCTTTTCCAGTTCAGGTTGCCTGTCCCGATGGGCGGCATAACCTGCTTGTTGTTAATAATACCCATGTCCTTGAAGTGCAGCTGCCTGCACCTACCAGCAAATTTCTCTATATATTCAGCGGGGTCGCCTCCCCCGTACTGTACCCAGTAGGTGTCAAGTTCCGCCTGAAGTCCCGCACAGTTTTCAAGCAGTATCTCATGGCCTGTCTTCCCGCCGTACCTCTCAAGTTCAATGCCGTGGTTGTGATAACCGAGAATGAGGTTATCGCTCTTAATCTTCCCCATCACCTTTGAAAAATCCTGCGCAACCTTCAGGTACCCTTCCTTGTTGTGAAGTTCTCCGGGAAGCCCCGGGCACATAATACCTTCACACCCGAGTATCTTGTGTTCCTCTATCACCTTGTCGGTCTCCTCAACTATTCTCGGGTAACCGGTATGCGTGGAACAGGCGGTAATGCCGCTGTCATCGAGAATCTTCCTCATCTCCTTCATGTCCTTCGGCTCGGCCATGCCCGACACCTGCACAACCCTGTATCCCATATCCCTTACCTTCTTGAGCGCCTTCGCCGAATCCGAAGACGTCTTGCAAAACTCCCTCAAGGTATACATCTGCACGCCTGCAATCATCTCTCCCATCCGTATGCCTCCCTTTGTTTGTTGAAAGTTTTATCCCGGGAACTTTACCACATGTCC
>CAYPTS010000049.1:0-15584 GCA_964413825.1 uncultured bacterium | reverse complement strand
TCCATGCGGCTGTCAAGTTTTTTAAATTCACAAAAGGGTGTATAATAGAGGCGTAAAAACAATGGCAGAGGGAAAGGCGGTCTGTTGAATGGACAGGAGAAAACTGCTTCTGGTTTGCGACGGAATTGCCATATACGCTTCGTTCATGCTGGGTTATTATTTCAGGTTCTATACGGACTTGTTTTCCGACAGGGGCGTGCCTTCGGTTTATTTTTACCTGAACATAACGTTTTTCGCGGTTGCGGTATACCTGGTGATACTGGCGTCCCTCGGCATGTACAGAAACAGCCTGTTCCGGAACTTCGTCAGGGAGCTTGCCGGCATAATACAAGGAACATTCTGGACCGCGGTCGCCCTTACGGCAGGGACGTTTTTTTACAGGGGGTTTCTTTATTCGAGGCTGGCTGTCGGGTTTTCCATGTTTTTTTCGTTCGTACTGTTATGGTTGACGCATTACGTTTTCGTAAAAACCGGACGGGCAGACAGAAAAAACATCCTGATAATAGGCGCCGGCAAGCAGATTGACTCGCTCATGAAGCGGTTGAAGATGCGTTCGCCGGATAAAACCCAGCCCTGTGTACTGCCGGAATTCGACAGGACGGCGGTAAACGGCTATCTGGAAAAAAACGGCAGTCTGATGATAATAGCCAGCCCGAAAGACTACCGTGAAAACCTTGAACTGGCAAGGTATGCGGATGAAAAGAAACTTCAACTTTACCTTATGCCGGGGGTATATCAGTTCCTGCATTCCGGCGAAATCGACGACATCGACGGACTGCCGTTTCTGGTATCGGGCAAGATACCCGTTGAAAAGTTTCCCGGGCATTTCCTGAAGAAATCTTCGGATGCCGTACTGGGCGGCCTGGTTTTCCTTCTGTTCTGCACCGCACTGCCGGTGTTTTTTCTCCTGATACTGGCGGATTCGCGCGGCCCTGTTTTCTTCAGGCAGGAAAGGGTAGGGCGCGGCGGCAGGATATTCAGGATTTTCAAGTTCAGGAGCATGAGATTCCCTTTCGATACGGATTCTCCTTTTACCATGCCCGGCGATAAGCGGCTCACGAGAACCGGAAGGTTTTTAAGACGATACAACCTCGATGAACTGCCGCAGATTTTTAACGTGCTAAACGGGGAGATGTCGCTGGCAGGACCCAGGCCGATATCCGTACAGGACAGGTTTTTCTTTGAGCATGATTTTTTCAGTATGAGACTGAAGGTAAATCCAGGGCTGACCGGATGGGCGCAGGTGCACGGGCTGAGAGGCGGGCACGTTGAACCGGAGGAACGGTTCCAGTACGACCTGTATTACATAGAGAACTGGAACATCTGGCTGGATTTGGCGATAATACTGCTGTCGCCGGGTGCGATAAAGAATGCGTTTTAAGGGGGCAGAGAGATTGCGGAGCCTGTTCCGAGACTGTCATTGAGATTGCTTCGTCATTTGAAGCATTCCTCGCAATGACGAGCGTGGGAATCCCATTCCTCGCAATGACGGGAAAGGGGGGAAAGGAGTCGATGAAAAAAAATAGAAGTGGGATGGACGGGTATGAGATGTGCCGGATGACTGCGCTTTTTCTGTTTTTGTTTGCCGGACCCCTTATAGTATTCAAACCGGCTTACGACTATACCCTTGTGAAAAACCTTGCGGGTTTCCTCTTCTGCATACTTCTTGCCGCGCTTTTCATAGCGCAGAAAAAAGAATTCATTTATGAAAAAAAATCTTTCGCCGTCTTTCTTGCATTCGCATTCTGGGTTTTGCTCCTTTCGCTTAACGCTACGTTTGGACGCGGCGCCGCAAGAACAGTGGAAGACTATCTTTTGTACTTTTTAATTTTCACGTTCGCAATGAACGTGCGCTTGAAAAAGCAGGACGTTTACATGTGGATTGCCGCGGGCATTATCGCATCGCTTACCGCGCTGTTCAATATCATAGGTCCAAGAAAATACGTGGTCTCAACCTTCGGAAACCCGAACTTTTTTGCGGGACACGTCATGATGCTGACGGCAATAGCTTTCTCCCTGCTGTTTGCAAGGGAAACAGGCAAAAAAGAAAGATATCTGCTGACGGCTTTTCTTGCCATAACTTTTATTGGCATCCTGGCTACACGCTCGCGCGCCGCAATATTCGCATCCGTTTTCGGTATTGCGACGGTGATGTTTCTCATTCATTCGTACGGTGTCAGTTCTGGGAACGGACCAGACCCCGTACGAATCTTAAAGAAATGGAGCGGGTATGCGGCCGTACTTCTCGGAGGACTCGCGGCTTATCCACGCATCGCCCACTGGATATCGACCAACATCCGGCTGTACATATGGAGAGGCGCGCTCGACATGATAAAGGCACGCCCGCTGACTGGCTGGGGACCGGGAAACTTCCCTTTCATCTATCCGTATTACAGGATTCGTGAATATTTTTTACAGAACACAGCCACACCCGTAACTATACACGTGCACAATGAATACCTGCAGGTATGGGCGGAGGCAGGGATTGTAGGGCTTGCGCTTTTTCTCGGGCTGGTTTTGGTTATAATATGGAGCGGGACGAGGAAGTATTCTGCCACACTGACCCAATCACCCCCACCTTCATCCTCCCCCCTCAAGGGGGAGGAATTAGGAAAGGTGAGAGGGAATGAAGGCAGGTGGGAGGGAATTTTCATCATGGGATGCGCGGCGGCAATAACGGCCGTTCTCGTCGACAACCTTTTTTCGACAAACCTGCGAAATCCTTCGACCGCAATGTACTTCTGGTTTCTTGCAGGCACGTGCGCCGGTTATGCGGCTAAGAGTAAAATCCGTTTTAACGCCGCAAGACTTCTGTGGTATGCCGCCGGCGGCGCGGCTTTTATCATGTGCGTGTTCACCTCCTTCTACAGGATAATGCCCGAGATATATCTAAAAAGGGGCATCTGGGCGCGGGAATCGGGACGGATGAAGGACGCCATAGAGAATTACAGGGTGGTATGTTCGGTCAATCCCCACAACTACGAGGCTTTTTATAAAATGGCCTTTGCTTATGGGGAATCGGGCAAACTGGAGGAGGCAAAAACCATTTACCTTACAATCAACAGATACATATTCCCGCACTTTGCAAAGACCGACACAAATCTCGGAACGGTATACCTGCGGCAGGGAGATTTCCGGAAAGCGCTCTACCATTACAAATGGGCTGACTGGCTGAATCCATACGACATAGATGTCCTCTGCGGGACGGCTTCCATATACCTGATGTTCTACAATGACGTTGAGCAGGCAGTAGGTTATCTGAACAGGGTCTTGACAATAGACCCCGAAAACGGTTATGCTAATGGGGTTCTAAAAATGCTGAAGGAAGAAGGAAAGCTATAATGGAGGTAAAGCACAATGGGAAAGACATGCGAAATCTGCGGAAAGAGAAGCAAAACTGGAAATAACGTAAGCCATTCCAATGTCAAAACAAGAAGGGTATGGAAACCTAATATCCAGAGAGTGCTTGCGGAGACCGACGGAGAAAGAAAGAGAATCAACGTATGCACCACCTGCATGAAGTCCGGCAAGGTCAAGCGGCCGGCAGTGAAGACAGCGGCAGAGGGAACACAATAGAGATTGCTTCGTCACTTCACCCCCACCTTTATCCTCCCCCCTCAAGGGGGAGGAATCAAGAAAGGGGAGACGGGAAAGTTATTCAGGAAGAGTAAGAATAGCTGAGGATTTTCAGGTACAGGCGGTAAAGCCCGTTGTTTCCTCTCGTGCAGGGAGTATATAAAACATCTATTTTTTTGCCTGCCGCCGGTATGTCTGCGGCATGTTCCTCGAGAAAACTTTCAAACAACCGGTCGTTTTTCCCCGATACCCAGAAACTGCGCTCCTGATTCTTACTGCGCGCTATGTTCCTGGCAGTCACGCCTTTGCACAGGAAAACCGGCACAGGATTGCCCTTGCCGTAAGGTTCCAACGCACCGTTTATTTCCTTTACCAGTTCAGGGGTAAGTTCGCTCACGTCAAGTTCGCAGTCATAATGATTCACGGGTTCTTCTATCTGCCAGTGTATAGAGCCCCAGAACTCTTTTATCTTTTCGATATGCCGCGCGGAACACTTGAATCCCATTGCGCAGGAATGTCCTCCCATGGAAAGCATGTATTTGCCGAGCGGCTCGAGTTTCCCGTACAGGTCGCAGCCTTTAGGCGCCCTTATTGAGCCGCGCAGGGAATCATGGACGGCGGCGCCGACCAGATACGGCTTGTTATATTTGCCGGAGAGTCTCGAGGCGATTATCCCGCAGATGCCCGGGGAAATGGTGTCTGAAACAACGAAACCGCTGTCCTGCCCGTTGTGCGGAATGCTTTCCATCTCTTTCGCCACGGCACGGTATCTCAACCTGTCGTTTTGTTCAATCTCATCGGCAAGTTCCTTAATCCTGGCGGGGTCGTCTTCCATCATAAGTCCCAGCGCAATCTCCGGCCTTCCCATCCGTCCGGGTGAATTCAGTTTCGGGTTTATCTTCATCGTAACGTCCCGCGTGCCAAACGGCGCCCGGAGATTCTGCCTTTCAATGAGATGCGCAAGACCCTTTATGCCGGTGAAAGGCATCCGGCGCAGGCCCTCTTTTACAAGTATCCTGTTTTCACCGGTCAGAGGAAGGAAATCCGCAAGTAAAGAGAGGCAGACAGCCTCAATGAAGCTGTGGAAGTACTCCTCCCTTATGCCCGGAAGAATCAGCGCCATGCCCGAGGCGAACTTGAAGGCAATTCCGGCGCCGGAAAGATTGCTTGTTGTTTCAGGCCAGTCGTTTTCCAGAAACGGGTCGACGTAAACGTGTGACACCGGCAGTTTTCCGCGGTCCCCCATGTGGTGGTCGAGAACTATGCACTTAATACCGAAAGATTCCGCCTTCTCAAGGGCGGCATAGGACGATATGCCGCAGTCCACGGAAATCAGCAGGGTATATCCTTCGTCCTTTATGTCGCCTATCAGCGCTTCTTCTATCTCGTAGTCCTCGTCGAGACGGTGCGTCAGGCGGAAGGAGAAGTCCGCGGAAACAGACCCGAGAAGTTTCAGGATAAGGAATACCGCGCATATTCCGTCGGTATCGCCATCGCCGTACACGAAAATTTTTTCCCTGTTCAGGACGGCGTTTTTAAGAGTTTCGCACGCCTCCCGCATCTGCGGAATGGAAAAGGGCTCTGACAAACTTGATATTCCCGCATAAAGAAACTCCGACATTTCCTCTTGGGTTTTCAGTCCCCTTCCGATTAGGATTTTTTTTATGAGAGGCGGTATGTTTTCCATAAATGAAAATTTAGTTCATCGGGGGTCAGGTCTTAGAACGGAGCTGACCCCCCTCGGTTTTACAGGGTGCGGACATTTACGCCGGCTTCTTTCAGCATGTCTCCGGAGATAGCGTCGGGATAACCGTCCTTGATTATAATCTCTTTTATGCCCGCGTTGATTATCATTTTGGCGCAGACACTGCAGGGATGGCAGGTGATGTAAAGAATGCTGTCCTTGATTGAAATCCCGTGATATGCCGCCTGTATGATGGCGTTCTGTTCAGCGTGCAGTCCCCTGCACAACTCGTGCCTTTCGCCGGACGGAATTTTCATTTTCTCGCGCAGGCACCCGATTTCACCGCAGTGGGTTATTCCGGAAGGCGCCCCGTTATACCCGGTTGCCAGTATCCTCTTTTCTTTCACCAGCACCGCCCCTACGCTTCTCCTTATACAGGTGGCGCGGGTGCTGACCAGTTCCGCAATCTTCATGAAATACTCGTCCCATCCCGGCCTGCGTGCAATGGAACTATGGGTAGATTTTGAATTCACCTGCAAACCTCCTTACCTGTTTTGCAATATCTTTAAGTATCTTTCCGTCATGCCGGTGCTTCAGGGTCTCGTCTATCCAACCCGCTATTCGCTCCATTTCCTTTTCTTTCATGCCCCTGCTTGTAACCAGCGGTGTGCCGAACCGTATGCCGCTGGTTGTCCTGGGCGGTTCAGGGTCGAACGGGATGAGGTTTTTGTTGGCGATGATGCCGACGCTCTCGAGAAGTTCCTGGAACTCGCTTCCCTTTATTCCCTTTTTCCTCAAGTCGAGAACCATCAGGTGGTTGTCAGTTCCCCCGCTGACGACCCGGTATCCTCTTTTCATGAATTCGCCGCACAGTTTTTTGCTGTTTTTGACTATCTGCTTCTGGTATTCCGCAAACTCCGGCTTCATAGCATCCCTGAACGCCGCCGCTTTCGCCGCTATTATGTGCATGAGGGGACCGCCCTGGATGCCGGGTATTATAGAGTTGTCCAGTTTATCGCGGAATTCCGTTCCGCAGAGTATAATTCCGCCTCTGGGGCCGCGGAGAGTTTTGTGGGTGGTGGAGGTAACGAAATCCGCCATGCCGACGGGCGTGGGGTGAACCTTTGCCAGGACAAGACCGGAGATGTGGGCGATGTCGGCAAGCATGTACGCGCCGGCCTCTTTCGCAATTGCGGAAATCTTCTCAAAGTCTATTATGCGCGAATACGAACTTGCGCCGCAGATGAGCATCTTCGGCTTCTCCCTGAGCGCTATTTCCCGGACGTTTTCGTAGTCTATCGTCTCGCTCTCCCTGTCGACGTCGTAAAAAACCGCCTTGTAGAACGTGCCGGAAAAGTTTGAGTGCAGGCCGTGCGTAAGGTGTCCGCCGGAAAAAATGTTCATGGCGAGAATCTTGTCGCCGGGCTTCAGGGATGCGAAATAGCACGCCATGTTCGCCTGGCTGCCGGAGTGCGGCTGAACGTTGGCATGTTCCGATGAGAAAAGAAGACACGCCCTCTTGACCGCGAGCGCCTCAATCTCGTCTATGTATTTACAGCCGCCGTAATATCTTCTGCCCGGGTAACCCTCGGCATACTTATTGGTAAAGACAGAACCCGCCAGGCGCATGACATCCCTGCTCACGATGTTTTCAGAAGGTATCAGCCCTATGGTATGTCTCTGTTTTTCCTGCTCCTTCATCAGTATCCGGTAAACCTCCGGGTCGCTCTCTCTAAGCATTCTCAACCTCCGCTAACGGTATCAATGAAAAATCGGCGAAGAGATTAAACAGTGCGTTGATTTTTCTCATCAGCGCCAGCCGGTTGTCCCGCAGTTTCTCGTCCGGGCTCATAATGAGAACGTCGTCAAAGTACCTGTCGACAATCTTCTTCCATCCGCTTAAGTGCAATAAAAATTCATCGTATTTTTTTCCGGCGCACAATTCTTTTATGGATTCCTCCGACCGGTAAAATTCGTAAAGTTCCTTTTCGGTTTTATCCGCAAGGAGAGATTCGTCAAACTCCCCGGGAGTTATGCCTTTCTCCTCCGCCTGCCTCAATATGTTTGCAACCCTGATGAAGGGCACCAAAAGGCTTTTTGCGCCGGCGCCGCTTTTGAAGAATTTTTCCAGCGCATCTATCTTCTCCCGCATCATTACAAGGTTTTCCCTGTGGGCAGAGACGACAGCCCGCCTTATGCCCGGAGTGGTACCTTCGCCGGCAAGCAGGTTTTCCGCCCTCTGCAGTATGAAGTTAAATATTT
The DNA here is from genome assembly GCA_964413825.1 of uncultured bacterium. Classification (GTDB taxonomy): domain Bacteria; phylum Ratteibacteria; class UBA8468; order B48-G9; family JAFGKM01; genus JAFGKM01. The sequence goes on along the minus strand of CAYPTS010000049.1, from coordinate 8,062 downwards.
TATCCGTAACTTCGGGAGAAACATCCGGGTCAAACACGTCCGCAGTTTTGTTTATCACATCCCGAAGCGGGAACTCCGCTTTCTCATCCCAGACCATTTCTATAAACCCGTTGGCAAGTTTCTTAAGTCCGTACGGGTCGCCGGCGCCTTTCACCTTAACATCCTCAATCATCAGCCCGCAGATAGTTTCCAGCCTTACCGCCATCGACACGATGCGCGCCTCTTTGGTATCAGGAAGGCTGTCGCCGCTGTAACGGGGCAGGTAGTGCTGTTCTATACCGGAGGAAACGACGGCGTTATACCCGTTTCTCTCCGCGTATATCCTTCCTATAACTCCCTCGAGCGAAGGAAATTCCGCCACCATCAGCGTGGGCAGGTCGTTTTTGCAAAGCGAAACTATCAGCGACGCATTCTCTTTCTGTTCAGCGTTCAGGTCGAAATAATCCCGCAGGATGCCGTAGATTTTTTTGAACCTTTCAACCCTGTCGTGCACGCTCCCCCATCTGGGGTTGTACATGATGTTTTTCAGTTGTTCCGTATACGAAGCGAACCCGTACTGCATATCCTTTTCCATGAAAAAAGACGCATCCTCCATTTTTGCATGCAGAACGCTCTCGTAGTTTTTCCTTATCTCTTCCCCGCCCACGCCGTCGAATACCGCGGCGTACCGGAAATGCAGTTTTCCATTTTGCTCCAGCAGTGGGACACCGTTAAGTTTTTTAATCACCGCTCCGACAACCTCGTCCGGCAGGTTCATATGCTCATCCTTCAGACTGCACGCTTCCACGCAGGGGTATTCGACAAGCGCGGAAATGTACCTGACGTATTCTTCGTCAAACTTCAGAGATTCACCATTGTTTTTCCCTCGCCCATTTCTCTCCTTTTCCTTCTCCCCTGGCGGGAGAAGGTCAGGATGAGGGGGAGAGGAAAGGGTGGCAGATAACTTTTTCCTTACGGCGGCCTTCGTGAACTCAAACCGCACTTCGGGGTCATATATGACAAATTTTTTAAGCGCCTTGTCCAGGTAATCCTGCGGGTCGGCAACGGTAAATTTCCCCGGAGACATGACCCTGTGCCCGTACGAATACCTGCCGCTTTTTATCCCGCCCGTCTCCATCTCTATAACCTTATCCCCGTACAGGGCGAGTATCCACCTGACAGGCCTTATGAACCTGAAACCTTCGGCGTTCCACCGCATGGCCCGCGGTATCTCGGTCTTTCTCAAACTCTCCGCAATCATTTTGCCAAGTATCCCGGTAACCGGCTGTCCTTTTTCTTCCCTCACCGCTACAAGGACCTTTTTACCTTTTTTTTCCCTGACCAGGAGGTTTTCCGCCTTTATTCCGTGAGAAGCGGCAAACTTTTCGGCGGCGGGCGTATAGTTGCCGTTTTTATCGACGCACATTTCAACCGGCGGCCCGTAAACCTCCATTGTTACGTCCTGCTGTTTTTCCGCAACCTCTCGCACAAAAAGTATCAGCCGCCTGCCCGTGTGGAAAAAATGCACCTGCCCGCAACCTATCCTGTTTTCCTCAAACAGGGAAACGACAGCCGGAAACCAGCGTTCCTTTAAATAATTTCCTGTCCAAGAAGGCAGGTCTTCGCATCCTATTTCTATGAGTACGTCTTTTTTCTTTTCCATTTTTTCGTTTGCACCTTCATTGTCTCTTTCCCTCTCCCTTGAGGGGAGAGGGTCCGGGTGAGGGTGAAAGATTGAGACGAAGGAAAACTGTTACATTGTATCCGATTTTGGTCTTTTGGACAACTTGAAAAAATATGCGAGCACTCCCGCCAGTATCAGTATGTGCACCAGCCACGCTCCGAGAAAAACAGGTATTTTCCCTGCGCGGGCAAGTGTAATGCCGGAAGAGAAAATCCCGTAGGAGATAAAAGACAGAAGCACCGCCAGCCCGAGGACGAACACCCGTGAAATCTTCTTCCTGACGTAAAAAAACGGGAACAATATAAAAAGAAAAAACAGGTTCAGCAGAGGGTATGCGATTCTTTCGTGAAATGCCGAATGTACGGCCGCGGGCAGTATTTTCAGGGCTTCCATTTTACGCATGAGGACTCGCAGTTCCGGATATGTGAATTCATCGATGTTTTTTGAAGTGTCAATAACCAGGTCCGGCTCCAGCATGATGCGCATCGTAAGGGTTTCAAATTTCCTTGAAGATTCCAGCCCCCCTTCACCGCTGAAAGCCCACGTTCTGCCGCCGGTAAACCGCCAGAGATTCTCCCCGAGATAGACTGCTTCCCCGGCATTGACGGTAACAATGCCGCCGTCCGGAATAATTTCCGAAATCTGGATTTGCCTGAAGGTATCAGGGGACGAAAAACTTTCGCTGTAGAGAAGATACCTCGGAGTCGAAAAGTTGACCATCTTTATTTCGGAAGCGTTATTGAGCCGTTTCAGCAAAACCGGCGCGGTATAATTTTTCATGCAGAACGCCAGAGATGAAACCGCAACTCCGCAGATGCACAGGACTGTGAATATCTTTACCGGCTTTATCCCGGAAATCTCCAGTATTCTGACTTCCCCGTACTTTATCATCTCGCCCAGAAGAAACATTCCGCTTAAAAAGGTCAGGACAGGCGATATTTCAACAAATATGGACGGGAGGCTGTAAAGAGCCCTTGCCGAGTTGAAACTTTCCCCGTGCTTGACGACGTCCTTCATGCTTTCAAGTATTTCTATGAAAAAGAACATCAGCAGGAAAGACACGCTGACAATGAAAAACACCTTCAAGAAACTTGAAAGCGTGTAGCGCGTTTTTATAATCATTTCAGAAAAACCCCGCACAGTACGGCAAACAGTGCCGCCGGCAACCATATATAAACCGGAGTTCCCGCCTTCATGGAAAGCGTCTCTCCGAGAAAAACAAACTGCAGAAAGAGAAGGGTGATGCCCCCTCCAAGCCCGATGTGCAGAATCCTGCTCTGTTGTTTAAGTTTTATCCCGATGCCTGCCCCCAACAAAAGAAAAAGCAGCGGCATGACGGAAAAAACCATCCTTTTCTGCACTTCTATCCTTTCCCTGATTCCGCCGGCGGAAAGCAGTGCGCCGGTACGCATGTCGGAAATCCTTGTCCTTGCCCGCGGACCTGTGCGTCCGAACGGTACGGGGAAAACAAACCTGTAGTTTTCGAAATTCAGGCGCGATATTGTCTGCACCGAATCTGATATGATGATAAAGCCGTCCCGCAGATTGAAAACAAGACTGTCGCTTGCGGTATCGTAACCGGCCCTGCCGGAACCGGCTTTCAGAAAATGGGTCCTCCCGTCTTCGCGGTAGGTTATGGCAACGTTGTCCATACTGTAACCCCGGGAAATTTTTTCAACGTAAAGCGTTATGCCGGGTATGGCGGTCACAATATTTCTTTCCTGAAGGAGCGACAGCGGATTTTTAAATTTCACGCTGTCTACCATGCCGCGCCTTTTGTAACTGATTTCAGGCAGAAGCAGAAGGTTGAAGACGAAAAACAACAGCACAGCGAAAACGGTAAAAGGTATCATTATCCTTACCAGTTTGCGGGGGCTTATGCCCGCGGCGGAAAGAATCAGGATTTCCCTGTCCGCCGACAGGCGCGAAAAAAGCGCAGTTGAGGAGTAAAAGAACGACAGCGGTATGATGTAGACGAAAGCCGAGAGAAGCGAGAGGAAAAAAATTCCGGCAACCAGCATGGGGAAAAATGTGCCCTTCACAAGAAACTCTATTATCTGGAAAACCGCCTGAAGGGAAAAAACAAAACTGAAAACCGCGAGCGAAAAAAGAAAGTTGAGCATGAACTCACTGCCGAGATAGCGGTTCTTGATTTTCAATCCCATGGGTAATATTGTAAAATATCGGACAGGTTATGTCTATTAAAAAAATTTTCGACGTATTCCGGAAAGCGCAATGCTCCGGATGCGGGACTGCCGCAACCCTTGACCGGTACGGGTTCTGCGGCGCGTGCGGACCGCAGGTTATCCTGCTTGAAAATCCGCCCGGCGCGGAAACCCTGCACATCCTGAAATACGAGGGCCCCGTCAAAGACGCCATACACAATTTCAAGTACAACAGGAAAACTTACTACGGGAAACGCTTTGCCCGCCTTGCCTCCGACTTCATCCGCGAAAACGGCACGGATAATTTTGATTTGATTATCCCCGTACCTCTCCACTGGAAGAAAGAGTTCAAAAGAGGATTTAACCAGTCTGCAATTGTAGCAATCAATGTCGCCAGACTCCTGAAGAAGAAATGCCTGTGCGGAATCCTTGTGAAGGTTAAGAACACCGTATCCCAGACCGAACTGAACGAATCCGAACGGAAGAAAAACGTAAAAGGGACATTCCGCGTGAAAAGGGCAGGGCGGATAAAAGGGAAGAAAATCCTCCTTTTGGACGACGTGTACACTTCAGGGGCGACGACGTCAGAAGCGAAAAAAACTCTCCTTGCCGCCGGCGCCTCCAGCGTAACCATCCTCACCCTCACCCGCGCCTGACCCTCATGGGGTCAGGTCTGGACTTTTGACTTTCCTTCAGGCTCATCTTGTATTGGAAAAGACTCCCATTGACATTAATGGGCAAAAAACGTTATTATTATTGTAAGAATTGACGGAGAAAAACATGGGAAGCAACCTGACAAAAACCGAAATAATCGACCGGCTCAAAGAAAATAGGGACATGTTGACAAAACACAAGATAAAACAGATAGGTCTTTTCGGTTCATATGCAAAAGGCAAACAGAAAAGAGAAAGCGATATTGACATCCTTGTGGAGTTTTCAGAAGCAATAGATTTCTTTGAGTTTCTTGAAATTGAAGAATATCTTACAGATATATTAGGCAATAAGGTCGATCTGGTCATGAAGCCCGTGCTAAAACCGGAAATCGGGAAGCAAATTCTTTCCGAGGTTATATATGCCTGAAAAAAGAACTTACATAGATTACGTGACCGACATAAGAGACGAATTAGACAAGATAACTTCTTTCACAGGAACCCTTGCCTACGAGGATTTCATAAAAGATGAGAAAACCGTTTACGCTGTCATACGGTGTTTTGAAATAATCGGCGAAGCAGTTAAGAAACTGCCGGAAGAGATAAAAAGACAATATCCTGAAATTCCATGGAAGAGAATCGCGGGTATGCGAGACAAACTTATACATGGATACTTTGGCGTAGATTATCCGACACTATGGCAGACAATCCAGAAAAGATGCCCGGAGATACGTCCCGTCATAGAAAAGGTTCTAAAAAATTTACATACATAGTTTTGCACAGATAACTTACCATTGCCTCATTCAATTTAAATCCTTGCCGCAGGCACCTCACGCGTCACCATCCTCACCCTCACCCGCGCCTGATTCTATCGCAAAAAAAATTGCTCTCTCTCTATTTCGTTATTCTTTCCGCTATGGTATAATCAGAAAGAGGGAGGCAAAAAAATGGCGACCAAAGAAGCAGAAATAACAAAAGAGTTATTGTCTGAAGTCATACTGGAGGCAATAGATACCAAACGGGATATTTTTGTGGAAGTTTTTGAAGAAGCCGTTGAAAACATTGCAATGGACAGGGCAATTGCAGACGGGTTAAAAACACCTTCTGTCTCAAAAAAAGAAGTCATAGATATACTAAAAAAGTGAGAATTGAATTTAAGGAAAGATTTAAAAGAGACATTAAAAAGATTAAAGAAAGAGAAATAAAAAACGCCGTTCTTTCGTTGATAAGCACGATAGAAAAATCAAGCAAACCCCAGGATATCCCTCATATTATAAAGACCCACTGCAATAAAGATTTCTACAGATTTTTTCCATGATTAAGATTCTCCCAGCGACCCGAAATTCGAAGTATTTTCCCTCAGGCTCATTCTGCATTGAAAAAAATTGCTCTTGACAGATTTGAATTAATCTGTTATAATATTATGAAATAAAGGAACAGATATGAAAATAGACGAGAAAAATTCCCTGGCATACTACCGGCAGGTGAAGGAACTTATCAAAGACAACATCTACAAGGGAAGCGTTCTTAAAGACGGACGCCTTCCGACCATAAGAGAGATGGCGGACTCTTTTAACGTGAGCGTGGTAACCGTGCACAAGGCGGTCTCAGAACTGAAGGACGAAGGCCTTCTTTATTCCCGCCCGCACAAAGGAATTTTCCTGTCGAACACAGGGAAAGAATTTTTCAGGACAAAGGAAACGTCGCTTATCTTCGGTTTGACCTTTCTTGATATTTTCAATCAACAGGGAGTTTATCTCCAGGAGGTGTCCAGAGGAGCGATGGAGTTTTCGGTACGCGAGAACATAGGCATTTCCCTGTTCTCAACACAGTCGGTTGAGGTCAATCCCGAAGAAAACCCCCTTTTCTGGAAGCGCCTGAAAGAGAAAAAAGTTGACGGATTGATTCTTGCAACATGGTTCCCGGCAAAAGACGTAATCATGCTGAAAGAAGAGCATACTCCCTTCGTCTGGCTCGACAACGACATCCCCTTTGAAAACATCAACTGTGTACTCTTTGACGACTTTGAGGCGATTCGCCTTGCAGTGAACTACTGTAAAGGAAAAAAAATAAAAAAACTCGGGATAATAAACTACTGGCTGGAAGAGCAGGTGGTTGCAATATGCCGGACGTATCTGAAAGAAAAGGGGTATAAAAACGACATTTTCACCGAAAGACCGGTTGATGTTGTAAAAGAAAATATTGAGAAAAAATCTGCCTATAAACAGGCGGGAGAACTTCTTGACAAGGGGACCGACGGACTTATCGTCGGAGGTGAAATCAGCCTTGCGGGAGTAATGCAGGCGGTTATGGAGAGGGGGCTGAAGATACCGGATGATATAGTAATAGTTACTACCTCCCACTCGCCGGATACGGCAAGCATACCTTTTGGCATTCCCAAGGTGGTATATCCCATAAGGGAAGCAACCGCAAAGTGCGGCGAGATGCTTAAAGAATTATGCACGACGGGAAAACTGAAACAACCGAAACAAATAATAAAACCATACCTTAAGGAGAATGGAGAATAAAATGGAAAAAGTGCTTGTAACCGGAGCAACCGGAAGACTCGGAATGAACCTTGTAAAAACCATGGCGGAGAAGGGATATGAAACGGTCAGTTTCTGCTTTGACTCTCCTGCCGAGGCGCCGCTGAGAAAGAACCTTTCTCAATTTGAAACAAAGATTGTACTGGGAGATTTGTCAACAGGCAAAGGATTGAAAGAAGCGCTGAAAGGCGTGGACTCTGTTATACACTGTGCGGCGCTGATGCAGGAAGACAAGGTCTCAAGAGAACAGTTTTTTAACATCAACACAAAAGGGGCTTTTTTCCTGATGGAGGCGTTGCGGGAAAAACCGGTGAGAAGGCTGGTTGCGCTGACCACCGGTGCGGTCTATGACGCACTGACCGCAAAGGCGCCGTACAAGGAAGACAAGACCCTGCCAATGCCTCTGTCTTTATACGGCCTGTGCAAGGTACTCAACGAAAAGATTTATTCGCTGTATTCTTACCAGAACAACATTCCGGCTATCATTCTCCGTCCGAACTACATACTGGGAGGCACTGAACCTATCGAGGTATGGAACAGCGAAGTGCTGGTACAGGTAATGAAAGGAGTATGCGGCAATCCCAAAACAACCCTGTACACGAAAAAGAAAGAGCCGTGGAAAAAACTTGAGAAACTGGTGAAAGAGGGATACAGATGGGTTATTCCATACGGGCCCGGCAAAAAGAGTTGGAAGTGGCATGTAACCGACGTTCGGGACGTGGTGCACGGGTGCATCGCCGCGCTGGAAACAAAAAACAAAAATGCGTTAGGAAATATTATAAACATAGCGGCGGACAAGCCACAGAAGTATTCGGAGATAATCCCTTATCTGGCAAAGAAACGGGGTGAGAAATACACGGAGGTTTCTCTGCCGGTTACATGGGACATTGAATTTGACCTTGCGAAGGCGCGCAAACTGATAGACTACAAACCGCGGTACGACTACAAAAAGATGATTGACGATGCCGTAAGATACAAAAACGGCGCGGATACCGGCGTTATCGGTCCCGGCATCCCCCATTAACTTTTTTATCAGGC